>CADBTO010000248.1 GCA_902797565.1 uncultured Lachnospiraceae bacterium | reverse complement strand
GGAGGCATTTGATGTAGTTTTTTGACCTGATCAGTGACAGTGGGTTTGATGTGTTTGCCATGATTGCAGCTTATGCGGGTCGGGAAGAACGCCGGAAAGCAGATGCGGGCTGTGCGAATCATATCCTGATCCAGCCAATCGCGATGTTTCGGAGAATTTTGGAAGATGGAACGATTCCGAAAGGGGAAGAGGCGGATCGGGGTATTCTGCATTGGATGGCGGATTTGTATCTCTATGGCAGGTATGAGGAAGGGCACACCTTTTCCGAGATGGTTCGGGTAGTTCCGCCCGGATGGCTGTATACACATTTTTCACCGCTGCATGAAACGTCGATTTCCAATGGGTGGCGAAAGGCTTGGGGAAAATGTATTGGGGAAAAGGCATAGGGGAAAAGGCATTGCGGGAAAGGCATGGGTGGAAGGGCATTGTGGAGCGGATTGGAAAGGGAGGGGTTCGATGCGTGATCAGGAAATTCGCAAGATTCAGTATAAAGGGAATACGTTCGTGATGGAACTGATCCGGCCGTATTATGCAGGGGGCAGGCAGTACTACGAAATTGTTGATCTGGTGCCGGAGCAGGAAGTCCTTGCACTTCCGGATTCGGTGGAGGGGATTGCAGTGGAGCGGTTTTGTGTTCCGAATCTGCAGTATCATGAGAAGCAGAATGAGTACAAATATGCGTTCCGGGGTGTGAAGCGGCTGGAGATTCCGAAGGCTCTGATGCTTTCCAACCTGAATAACCTGAATTTTCCAGAACTTGAAGAGGTGTTCGTTGATCCGGATAGCGAAAAATACGCAACGGACGGAAAGATGCTTTTGGACAAAAGCCGGAAAGAACTGCTTCTTGCACTCGTGGGCGCTGGCGAGGGTGCAGTGGCCAAGGTGCCGGAGTATGTGAAAGTCATTACCAGGGATGCATTCCATTATGCACGCTGCAAGGACATTATTTTTGAGAATCCGGATGTCCAGCTGGTGGGCAATCCGTTTGAATCTTCCAGCTGGTATGAGGAAAAAATCAGGGAGGGGAAGTCGATTTATATCGGGAATCTGCTGTTCCGTGCGGAGAAAACGGATGATTTCGTATTGGATGAAAAGGCAACGCGTTTTTATGAGACAGCTTTTTCAAGCGGCATCCCGAAGAAGATCACGAGCCATATTGTTCCAAGGCTGAATCTGATGAAGCCGGGATATGGTTACAGAAGTTATGGCGGCGCGTGTGAGGAGCTGGTTCTGACAAGCAGCCGGAAGGTGAACTGGGATGCACTTTCGAAGTGGTCGGCTCTTGCAGCAGTCCGCCTGCCAAACCATAAGAAGTACAAGGATATTGACGGTGTTGTTTTTTCAAAAGACGGGAAGACGCTGGTCTTCTATCCGCAGAGACGGAGGGCGGAGTCATACCGGATACCGGATGGGGTGCGGATGATTGAAAAACGGGCGTTTTCCGGGCAGAAATATGTAAAATGGATTGATATGCCGGATAGTGTGCAGACCATCCGCCAGGGGGCGTTTTGTGAATGCGATTCGCTGGAGGGGGTCCGGATTGCCGCGCAGGTTCGGGAACTGCCGGATGCGACGGTTTTCCAGCCGTACGGGGTTTTTGAAAACTGCGTGCATCTGAGAAAGGTGCAGCTTCCGGAAAAACTGGAACACATTGGAGCAGACTGTTTTTATGGGGCGCGGAATTTGACGGAGATTGAGATTCCAAAGACGGTCCGAATGATTGGAAAGGATGCATTTCGTGGATGCGGGCTGAGTCGGATCAGCCTGCCGAAAAACCTCCGTTATGTCGGAGAAGGGGCGTTATGTTTTGCACAGGATTCGAGTGAATCGGATGAAATCATCGTGGAGGCATATGAAGGAACCGCGCGGGGGCTGGTTGCGGCAATCGAAGCGGTTGATCCGGACAATGCGGCCATGATGCAGTGGCATCCTGCAAAGATCCTGATGCGGGGATCCAAAGGGGAGATCAGGGATACGATCGTGATTCCGGGCGCGTTGAAGACTTCGGCTGCGGCATATATTGATTCCGCGTGGAATGCGCCGAAGTTTGACTATGCAGAATATGATGAATGCTTTGCAGAGATCCAGGGAATGGAGGAAAAGGTGGATTTTGCGCTGTCCGCAGTGCTGCGTGAGGGCGCCGGGATTGACCCGATCTATGAGGGCTATCTGCGGAAGATGGGGCTGCGGGTTGCAAAAGGGATTGTAGCGGCTGAAAATGAGAAGCGGCTGGTGGATTTCCTGAAGATGGGGGTCTTGTCGAAAACTTCGCTGAAACAGGTGCTTTCGCTTTGTAATCAGGCAGGGATGAACACGGCATCAGCGTATGTACTTCGTCAGCTTGGAAAGGAGTCGGGCGGAAAAGACGGAGAGGGCAAGACGGAAAAAACGGAAAAGAAGGCGAAGAAGCCAAGGAAGACAGCTGCGATCCGGTTATGAGAGAGGATGCTGGCCGGGCGCTGTGATTTGGTAATGAGACAGGTGCTGGCCGGGGGCAGCGATCTGGCCAAGAGGCAGATGCTGGCTGGGGGGGCTGCGATCTGATCAAGGGGGCACCTGGCCAGTTACGGGCAAAAATTAAAACGGGATTTATGAATATGGATCATCTTGGAAAAACAAGTATTTATGCGGAAAAGATACTGGTCACGGGGCGGGATCGCCTGGTAATGTCCTATCCGTTTCTTGCACGGGCGGTCTATGCGCTAACCCTGACGGAGAGCGGCCTGCCTTTGTGCGGGACGGACGGGGAAAAGTTTTGGTATGATCCGGAGCGGATTGTGGTGGATTTTGTGGAAGCGGCGTCATTCGAGAGCCGGGCGGAAGACGCCGGGATCCAGGATGGTACAGAGGTTTTGAGGCAGGATCCGGACGGATTGTACCTGCACAGTATGCTTCATTGCCTGTACCTGCATCCGTTTTTTGCACAAAGCCATGAAAAGCCGGAACTTTGGGATATTGCGGCGGATGTGGCGGTGTGGGATATTCTGGAGCATCTGAATCCGGATGTGGTTTCAGAAGGGATGAAAGAAGCGCTGCGGGGGATACGTGGGAAAGTATACGCGCTGCATACGGATCAGGCCGGGCAGGGGGCTTTTACGGCGCAGGCCGGGCAGGGGGCTTTTACGGCGCAGGCCGGGCAAGGGGCGTTGTCGGCACAGGGCGTGTATCGCTTTCTGTCCAGAAGCCTGGAAAACAGAAGTATCCCGGAAGATGAACTGCGGAAGATGGGTGTGTTTTTTGCAGTGGATGACCATATTTTCTGGAAGCGGAAAGAGGCGGAAGAGGAGGAGCAGGAGCGGGACGGCCAGGAGTCGGACAAGGGGGAATCGACCGGAAAGCGGAAGAACAGGCGGCGTGGGGAGAAGGGCAGGGAAGAGCTGGATGAAGAGCCGGATGACGGGGAGAAGCAGATTGGAGAGGAGCAGGAGCGCGAGGATCAGGGCGGAGACGAGGTGGACGAAGAGCCGGATCGTGAGCAGCAGGATGATGCGGAGGAGCAGGCTGGAGAGGGGCAGGAGCACGAGGATCAGGTCGGAGATGGGGTGGATGAAGAACCGGATCGTGAGCGGCAGGCTGGGAAGGGGCAGGATCAAGAGCAGGAGCGCGAGGATCAGGGCGGAGATGGGGATGACGGGGAAGCGCAGGACGGAGAGGAGCAGGATGAGGGGGAGCAGGCTGGGCAAGGGGACACAGGGGCGGGCAGCGTGGAGAACGGGCAGCAGCTTCTGCAGACGTGGCAGGATATCGCGGACCATGCGGAAGTCGGGCTGGAAATGGAACTGCAGAAGCGATCCCGGCAGCGGGGAGAGGGGATGGGGCAGGTGTTGGAATCCCTGCGGAACATCCAGAGGGACAAGGAAAGTTATGAGGAGTTTCTGCGGAAATTTGCCGTTCTTGAAGAGCGGATGAAGGTGGATCTGGACAGTTTTGACTATAATTATTATACTTACGGACTGGAACTGTATGGGGATATGCCGCTGATTGAGCCGCTGGAGTACAAGGAAATGCACACGATCCGGGAGTTTGTGGTCGCGATTGACACGTCTGGTTCCTGTGACCTGGATCTGGTGCGGAAATTTCTGGAAAAGACCTACAGCATTCTTTCAGAAGAAGAAGTATTTGAAGGAAAATTAACGCTCCATTTGATCCAGTGTGATGCGGGAATCCAGGAAGACGTGCTGATTACCAGCCGGGAGGAGCTGGAACATTATATCCAAAACTTTAAGATACGGGGACGGGGCGGCACGGATTTCCGTCCGGTGTTTGAGCGGGTGAAGGATCTGCAAAAGCAGGGGGAACTTTCGCAGCTTCGCGGGCTGTTGTATTTCACGGATGGTTATGGGACGTTTCCAAAAGAGCCTGCGCCATACAAGACCGCGTTCGTATTTGCGGAGATGGACGGAAATGTTCGCGTGCCGCCATGGGCCATGCGGGTGTATCTGGACGAGGAGTTTGGGTAAGTGGCGTTTATGACGTTGGTATAGAGGATTCAAGATGAATATTGCACAGGCAAAAGAAGAGATCAAGCGTACGGTCCAGATCTATCTGGATCGGGATGAGATGGGAGAGTATACGATTCCGTATATGAAGCAGCGTCCGATTTTTATGATCGGTGCTCCGGGGATTGGAAAGACGGCAATTGTGGAGCAGATTGCGCAGGAAATGGGGATCGGACTGGTTTCATATGCACTGACGCACCATACCCGGCAGAGCGCGATCGGGCTGCCGTATATTTCTGAACGGAAGTTTGGCGGGGAGCAGGTCCGGATTTCGGAATATACGATGAGCGAGATCCTTGCGGCGGTTTACGCGATTATCGAGGAAACGGGGACAGAGCAGGGGATCCTGTTTCTGGATGAAATCAACTGCGTATCAGAGACGCTTGCACCTGCGATTCTGCAGTTTTTGCAGTACAAGACATTTGGGAACAGGCAGCTGCCCAGGGGCTGGGTGGTGGTTTCTGCCGGGAATCCGCCCCAATATAATAAGAGTGTCCGGGATTTCGATATTGCAACCAGGGACAGGCTCAAGTATCTTTATGTGGAAGAGGATTTTTCTGCGTGGAAGACGTATGCCTATGACAGGCGGGTGCATGGCGCGATTCTGGCGTTTCTGGAAATCAACCGCTCGTGGTTTTATTCCATCCAGACGACGGCAGACGGACCGGAATTTGCTACGGCACGTGGATGGGAAGACCTTTCGTTTGCACTCAAAAATTACGAGAAATTCAGCTTTCCAGTGGATACGACGCTCATATTCCAATATATTACGGATCAGAAGATTGGAAGAAAGTTTTCCGTGTACTATGACCTGTATCAGAAATACCGTCAGGAATACGAAGTTCAGGGGATCCTGGATGGGAAATGGGGGGATAAGCTGGTAGAACGGGCAAAAGCAGGAAAGTTTGACGAGCGGATTGCGTTGATCGAGATGCTTCTGGAAGAGCTGGGTGCGCGTTTTGTGGATGTGCTGGAAAATCAGGAGGTGCTGCAAAAGGCAGCAGTGCAGCTGCGGCTTTTGAAAGCCGCATCCAAAGAAGCGGGGAAAACAACGGAAGATTTGCTGGAGATGCTGGAAAACAGTGTCTTTTCGATCGAACAGGAGGGGAAAGAGAAGCAGCAGGCCGGAAATGCCTCACAGAGCGGGCAGCGGGTGCGCAGGCGGGTTGTGGAGCTGCTCCGGGGGTTTTCAAAGCCGGTTGCCGGAGGCAGCGATGCGGCGGACTCTTTCAAAAAGCTGAAACGGGACTTTGACAAGCGGGCGAAGGCACAGGCAAAGCAGCTGGACGGGGTGGGAGATGAATTAGAACATGTGTTTGCGTTTCTGGACGCTGCGTTCGGGGCAGGGCAGGAGATGACGTATTTTATCACGGTGCTGACATCCGGGAGCGCCAGCAGCAGTTTCCTGGCACTGCACGGCTCAGAAAGCTATTATAAGTATAACGACAGGCTGCTGCTGTTTGATGTGAAGGAGAAGCTTCGGGAAGAGATTGCAGGGGAGCTTGGGCTATGAAGGGGCTCTGGAGCAGAGATTGCGGGGGAAGCCGGAGCGATGCCGGGCATATGGTACGGAGGGCATTTTCATTTTGAAGATAGAGGAATTTCCGCTGGAACAGCTGGTAGATCCCGTGCTGGAGTGGTTTCGGGGAAACCGAAGAGAGCTGCCATGGAGGGAGACGAAGGATCCGTACCGCATCTGGGTATCGGAGATTATGCTGCAGCAGACCCGTGTGGAGGCGGTTCGGGGGTATTACAGCCGGTTTTTGGAAGCGCTTCCTACGGTGGCAGATCTGGCGGCTTGTCCGGATGATGAATTGATGAAACTCTGGGAAGGACTGGGTTATTACAGTAGAGCACGAAATCTGAAGAAGGCGGCAGTACGTATCTGCGAGGAATATGGGGGGAAGTTTCCGGAAACGTATAAGAGCGTGCTGGATTTACCGGGGATTGGCTCCTATACGGCGGGCGCGATCTGCTCGATCGCGTTTTCACTGCCGGTTCCTGCGGTGGATGGGAATGTGCTCCGTGTCCTGATGCGTGCCGCGGAAGATGGATCGGATATTTTACGGGCGAAGACGAAAAAACGGGTGGAGCAGGCGCTCGCCCGGTATATCCCGGCAGAGGAGCCGGGAGTGTTCAACCAGGCACTGATGGAACTGGGGGCCTGTGTGTGTCTGCCGGGCGGGACACCGCTTTGTATGCGGGAAACCGGGGAAAGTGGGCATGCACAGGAAAACAGTGAAAGAGGGTGTTTTCAGGGGTGTCCATGGGAAGGGCTTTGCCTTGCGAAGCAGCACGGGAGCTGGGCGGAGTATCCGGTGAAAAAGAAAGCAGCGGAGCGGCGGATTGACGAGGTGACGGTGCTTGTGGTATGCTGCGGGGAACGGGTCTGGATTGTAAAGCGGCCGGGGGAAGGGCTTTTGGCGGGACTATACGGGTTGCCCTGCATTGCGGGCCATGCAGGCAGGAAAGAAGTACTGGCATTTCTGGAGCGGGAGGGCCTTGC
>CADBTO010000247.1 GCA_902797565.1 uncultured Lachnospiraceae bacterium | reverse complement strand
TCATCATTTCAAATCATATACGATTCTCATACGATTCCTATCCGGCTCATTCCTCTCCCATATCCGCGCAAGCGCCCCGTCTACCCCAGCGCCAATATCTCCTGCTCCAACTCCCTCTGCCGTTCATCCAACAGCAATAGCCTATTATAACGATAATACGCCTCATTCCCCACTTCCTGCACAAATCCCAGCACATGGCTGTTTCTGGAAAGTTCCGTAATAAACATCACCATCTCCTGGCCTTCGCCAAACGCCCCTTCCAAAAATGTGAATACATTTGTCATATGCCGATCCGTTTCCGTAATCCGTGCCTGGCGCTGTGCCTCCCTTGCAGCAAACCATTCCCGGATGGCGCCAGTTTCCTGCAGCCCAGCTTCCCGCGCAAACACGCCGGATTCCGGCAACTCCGCTGCCGACGCATCCCTGCGCTGCCCCGCCACAATTCCCGCGCATTCCGCAGGCAGCGCATCCAGGATGGATAACGCTTCCCGCTGTACAGCCTCATCCTCCCGTGACAGGAATCCTGCTTCCCGCTCCCTGCGAAGCCGCTCTCCCCGTTCCCAGCGGATTTTCTCCAGCAGTTCCATCGGATTTTCCACATCCACCACAGCTTTCAATGCCCCGTGCAGCTCCTTCTGCACGGCCAGATCCCTTTGGAACGCCGCGCACTCCGTCCCCAGCGCATCCACCAGCAAGGATAAAAGCCCCAGCTTTTCATCGAACCCTGCCCCTCTGACCTGCGCACCGCACGCCCCGGCATTGCCCTCCAGAATATCCGGAACCCGGTAAACATCCCGATATTTCCGATACAATTCCAGATATAACGCAAAATCCGCCGCAATTTCCTCGTCCTGTACATACCCCTGCACAAATTCCCTGTCCACCTGGATGCCAAGATCTTCATAGACCGTGAGTGCACGGGACAGGTCTTCCCAGCCCCTTGCCGTCACAAACCGCCGTTTTCCAATCTCTGCCGTAATACGAAAAAAATGCTCCTTCTTGATCTCCAAATAGGAAAGAATCGACCCATGTACACCTGCTTCATAGGCATACTCCTTCCATACTCCAAAATTTTCTTCCACATCAATCCGCTTCACACGATCCAGCGTAACGATATCGAAATCACGCACGGACTTATTATACTGGGGCGGATTTCCCGCTGTTACCACGACAAACCCCTCCGGAAGGCGATGCGTGCCAAACGTCTTGTATTGCAGGAATTGCAGCATAACCGGGGACAACGTCTCCGAAACACAGTTGATTTCATCCAGAAAAAGAATTCCCTCCTGTTTTCCGGAACATTCGATTTGCCGATATACAGATGCAACAATCTCGCTCATCGTATACTCCGTTACCGAATACTCCCTGCCGCCAAATTCGTGCTTTTCAATGAACGGCAGCCCGATCGCGCTCTGGCGCGTGTGGTGCGTGATCGTATAGGAAACCAGATTGATGCCGCACTCCCTGGCAATCTGTTCCATAATCTGCGTCTTCCCGATACCGGGCGGGCCCATCAAAAGAATCGGCCGCTGCTTCTCCACGGGAATCCGGTACATACCCAGCGCATCCTTTGCCAGATATGCCTGGACCGTGTGGATGATTTCCTGTTTTGCTTCCTTGATATTCATCGCTCTCTCCTACTGCGAAAGTTCATCCAGATACAACTTTAATGCCCACTCCGGCACCCGGACTTCCTCCGCGTCATCATCCCGGCTCATCACAAATGCCGTTTCATACCGTGTCGGCGTTTCCTGAAACGTCCCCTGCCCGTCCGTAAAATAAACCAGCCCTTTCAGCCCGGCAAGTTCACCCCGCTGCTGCAGCTGCTCCACATAAGAAAAAACCGGCCGAAAATCCGTCCCATAACCGCCTTTGACGGAAAAATGCTCTGCGTATCGCCTGATTTCCTTTCCATTATGAATCGGAATATCTTGTTGAACCTTGTTATCACATTCCAGAATCCGGATCTGGACACGTTCAAAAAAACATTCCATCTGCATTAGCATCGTGGCTGTTTCATTCAAAAACTCCTGTACTCTAGGCCCTTCACACGATGCTGATGTATCAATCGCAATCACCAGCTCCTCCACCTTCCGGCTCTCGCAATACTCATTCTCTTCGATGAGCGGCATGTTTCCATAAACCTGCATCCCGTAATGATAAAACCCGTAATCAAAGGTCTCCGGGTCCATCCTGGCCTCCTCACGGAGTACCGCGAATTGCTGAAGGAACGTCCGATAATCCCGCCGCTGCCGATGCTCTGCCCGCAGGATCCGCTCCAGGCATCCATACTCCCCGGAATTCTCCTTTCCTCGCAAAAGCAGTTCTGAAAGCGTCCGTTTAGACGTCTTGTTCCAAGCTTCCTCCCGCTCCCGAACTTGCAAAGGAAGGTCCGGGTTTTGCTGTGGATTCTCTGGTTCATCCGGAATCTTTGGCCAGAAGCAATGGTCATCCCGGACAAATTCTGCCGCAAGCCGCATCTGGAACGCCCCTCCCACCTGGTTCTTCAAAAAATACTGATACAGGCGCTCCGCTGACAGAATCCCCAGTTCACTTTCCCATTCCTGGTAACATTCCAGCCGGAAATCACGCGGAACCTCCATAAGTACTTGGGTGTCCATTGAATCAACCAACCACTCTACAGCAATATCAGTACAAATATCATATAATTGCCTATCTGTTTTCTGTTTATAGGAATAAATATGCCCAAATACACAATGTAAAAGGCTATGCAAGTATCCTCGTACCAGTTCTTTTCGCCGTTCCATGTATGCCTGTGTCAGAAACAACGGGTTGAACCGTATATAAACCCCGTCTGTCCCCATCGTCCGCGTCAGAAGATCCATCCGGAAGTCCAGGCTTCCAAACGCCGCTCCCAGAAATGGCATGGCAAGATACAAACGGCTGCGCGTCTCACCCAGGATTTTCTTTCCAATTGCATCCAGCCGCTCCCGCTGTTTCATCATACACCGCTCCTTTTCCCCAGGCACCACTCCGCGCAGTCCCGCACCCCAGTTAATTACTGCTTTCTATTATATCTATTCTACAATATCTCCGCAACTCCCACACAGCTTTTTCGATTTTTTAGATTTTTTCAAAAAAATGCTTGACAGCACAAAAAAAGTATGCTACTTTTACCACGTCAATCGTACTACGTTTGTCGTAGTACGACGAACGTAGCAACGACAGATAAAGGAACCTGTTCCCAAATCTATTCCATTGGAGGAAATGCGTATGGCAAATATTTCCAGTGACATCATTCGCGGCTACAACGACACCATGATCCTCTCCCTGCTTCTTTCCGGACCTTCGTATGGATACGAAATCTCGAAAGAGATTCGTCAACGAACCCAGGAGAAGTACATCATAAAAGAAACCACCCTCTATTCCGCCTTCAACCGGCTGCAAAAGAATGGATTGGTGGAATCCTATTCCGATATTGGCGCAGAAAGCGGAAAACGCCGGACGTATTACCGGATCACCGAGAGCGGCCACGCGTTTTACCGTGAAAAATGCGCGGAATGGGAACTGACCAAGGATGTGGTGGAAAAGTTTGTGCACGAATGCGAAACAGAGCACATATAAAGGAGTTCGCACATGGAGAAAATACGAAATTATCTTGAAACAATGTTCCTCAGCCTCCCGAATACATTGGAGGTCCAGCGTGCAAAAAGTGAATTGCTCGCGATGATGGAAGACAAATACCAGGCCCTCCTTGCAGAAGGGCTGCCGGAAGAAGAAGCCGTAGAACGGGTTATCGGAGAATTCGGAAGTCTGGAAGAACTTGCAGAAGACCTGGGGATCGGAGATGTGGTGGCAAATGCCGGAAACATACCCCAGGGAAGACGGCTGGCCTATGAAGAATGCTTCTATTTCCTGGACACAGCCGCACGCTGCGGTTTGCAGCGCGCTCTGGGAATTGCCCTCTGTATCGCGGCAAGCGCCTGCCCGGTTATTTCATCCAGCCTTCAGGCAGGAAAAAGTGACAGGGGGGCATTGGCTGCGCTCGGACTTGCAAGCTTCTTCATCTGCGTTGGCTGCGGCGTATTTTTTATTATCTTTTCCTCTTTGGCGATGAAAAAGTGGCGTTTTCTCAAAAAAACACCCTGCGTCATTGATTACCAGACACTCTCGGATATCAACCAAAAATATGAGTCGGACGAATCCGGTATCCGGTTCCTGATGGCAGGCGGCGTGGCAATGTGCATCTTCTCTGTCATCCCTGTTTCTGTCTGCGGTGCAATCTGGGACAATGATCTGTTATCCGGCCTGATGGCAGGCGTCCTGCTTTTGATGGTTGCGTTCGGCGTGTTCCTGATTTGCTTTTCCAGTTTTTCAAAGCACAGCTACCAGCTCCTTCTGAATCTGAACAAGCGAGGAACCGTTGGGGCAAACTACTTTGATTCCCAGAAAATGACACCCCACTTTGAGGGAACACTTGGGTCAATTATGGGCGTTTACTGGCAGACCGTCACCTGCCTGTACTTCATCTGGAGCTTCCTGACCTTCCAATGGTGGAAGACCTGGGTCATCTGGCCGCTGGCAGGCATCATCCACAAACTGCTGGTCAACCTCTATGGACATAACGACCAAAACCACAGGGATTTCCAAAGGCAGAATCCCTATCTCTAACGCATTTTATATAGGAGACGCTTTATGAACCAGAAAATATACCTGACTTTCCTGACAATCATCACCATTATCTGCGTCCTGATTGGCTCCGCAATCCATATCTTTGGCTTTGCAGACCGTTTTGTGGCGCATTTCCTCCCAGGCAATGACGAGATCCGCACAGAATCCGACGAAAAATCGTCACTTTCCGATCAAACAAAGAAGGAAGATACGGTCAAACTGGACGCAAACATCCAGAAAATCAAAGTAGACCTGGGTGTCGCATCCCTTCGGATTTCCCACGGTGACGAGGCAAGCATTTCCTACAACATGAGCAAAGAATCCTTAGTCCCGGAAATCACACAGAAAAACGGCACGCTCCGTCTGAAACAGCGCGGGATTTCGAACGCATCATCGCTATTTAGTGACGCAACCGTAAATATTTCCATTACAGTGCCTTTCGAAGTGGTTAAAACACTCGATATTAGCATTGGTGTTGGCAATGTTGTGATAGAGGATCTTTCTTTCAACAATGTTTCTATAGAAACAGGCACAGGAGACACGACCATCGACAGCTGCTCCTTCCACAAACTGGATATTGAAAACGGAATCGGCAATGTGGCCGTTTCCGGCCTGGAGCACCTGCATGATTTTGATTACGATCTGGAATGCGGCATTGGAGACATCCAGCTTGATGGAGAAACCTATGGCAGGGAATACGAGCACAAAGCAGACAAAGACAGCCAGATTGGCAGAATCGAAGTAGAAATCGGAACAGGAGATATTAACATTAAAGAATAAGCACCTGGCGGCAGCACCTTCACTTCTAAAGTGAAAATGCTGCCGCCTGTTTTTTGCTTCCTGATCCACCCAGTTCTGCCATCAACAGCGCACACAATTCTGCTTCCCCATTCCGGGACGCAAGATTTGCTGCAGTTTGGATTTCAACCGGCTGGTATGATACGTTTTTCAGAAGAATTTGTATTTTCGTTTTCCTTTCTTTGTTTTCTCCATCTCCCAGACACCGATCCAATGCGGATACGCGATGTTCCTGCAGAAACGCCTGGTATCGTTTCTGATGGCCGGGCGAAAGGCAGTACGGATACGCAAGCCGCGCGAGTGCCGCTTCCACTGCCAGCATCGGGTCTGCGGAACACAGCCGTCCAAAGGCATTGTCATATGCCGCAAAATCCACACCGTTTTTCCGCACTGCCTCCCGATAGGTATAACCCGCGCCTTCGATCGAAACATGAATTGCCCGTGCCTCAAAATCTTCTTTGCTTTCCAAAAGATACCAGGGAAATACCAGTCTGGATGTTTCTCCCTTCGAATCATGCAATAATACGGAAAGTGATGATTCCACACAGTCCAGAACCATACGGAGCAACGAATAATCCTCTGAAAGCAGATGCAGTTCCATCTCCTGCAGCGCGCTGCATTGCCGCAGCGCCCCATGCCCGAACGCCTGGATCCCGTTCCATAAAGAAAGATACCGAAGATTCCTGCAATTATAAAATGCGAAAGAACCGATTTCCCGGATTGTTTTTCCCAGATACAACGCTTGTAAAGAATCCATTCCGGCAAACGCACGACTTCCAACCGCCCGGACCGGTTTCCCGTTCAGTTCTTCCGGAAGATCCAGAATCCGCGCCATTCCCTCATATCCTGTAATACAGATCGAATCTTCGGTTTCTTTGAAATGATAACGTGTATTCACTCGTCCCACTCCTCATCCGATTCCGGACGTTTCCCATACTTCAGATCCAGCTCTTCTTCCAGTTCCCCCATCATTTTGATACCCCTCCGGATGCACAAGACAAACACCACGATCAAAACAAGAAACGCCGGACCAATTGCGTCATCCGGTTCCTCTACCAGCTGGACGCCTACGATCGCAAACACAGCGCTGGCCGCCGGTGCAAGTGCAACCAAAGCAAGCACTTTTGCAAACTGTTTTGCATATGCTTCAGGATCACGCATGTCTGCCGCATAATTCCGTGCAATCAGCTGCCAGTTCCCTGGCGCGATCATCGCTGCATACAGAAGGATGCCCGCCGCAAACGCAAGCATCAAAAAAGCATAACCGTACTCCATTCGTTTTCCCCCACGAAACCCTTGGTTTCATATCTTTTCATATATTGCCCAGAAGCACATCTTCCAGGCTTTCTCTTGCAGCATCTGCCAATTCATATAAAACCTGCACCTCTGTCGGCCGTCCATCGGTCATTTTATATCTTGGGAAATACCGGGTCAGATGCAGCGGAATCCGTTTTCCTGCCTCTTGTTCCACCTCAGCAAGCCACTGCGCTTCCGCCCGCATCATCGCTGCATCATCATTCAACCCTGGTACGATGAGCGTTGTAATCTCCACATGGCAGCTTCGCGCCGCCGTCCAGATAAATTCCTGCACCTGCGTAAAGTCTCCGCCCAGCCGCCGATAGCCTTCTTCAGAAAACACCTTCAGATCTATGTTCATAGCATCCATATACGGCAGCACTTCTGAAAGCGCCTCCTGGCCCGCCGTCCCATTCGTCACCAGGACATTCACCATCCCCCGTGCGTGGATCAGCCGGGACGTATCCCGGACAAACTCATAGCCCACCATCGCTTCATTATAGGTATACGCAAGCCCCACATTCCCATGGGTGTCCCGCTCCTGCGCTGCAATCTCCGCGAGCGCCTCCGGTGAAACCTCGCGGCACCGTTGGTCCCGGAAATCCACCTCACTCTGGGAAATTTCATGGTTCTGGCAGAATGGACAGGACAAATTGCAGCCAAAACTCCCCACAGACAGGATCCAGCTTCCCGGCATAAATCGGGCGAGCGGCTTTTTCTCGATTGGATCAAGTGCCAACCCTGTAATTTTCCCATAATTCCTTGGAACAATTTTTATTCCATCAGACGTTCTGGATCGGCAGAAACCAACACCATTTTTCGGAATCTTACACTTATGAAAACATACGTTACATTCAACCAACATATTTGACACATTCATCAACCCCATTTTTGATCCATTCCACCGGTCCGTTCATTTATGCGAGCCATTTTAGTAATCCGCACCGCCTCCAGTCGTTCCGCCGCCGCCGCCGCCGCCGCTGTCGTGCTCATGGTGGATCACCTGCGTTTCCGTATGCGTATAGCGGTCAATCCGGCCAATCAGCTTGGAGTTTTTCTGGTCCAGATAGTTTTTCGCAAGAAATTGCACGTTCTCTTTTCCGCCGCTTGGCCATGCAATCATCAAGGCAAGCGCAGCCAGCACAGCTGCCACACCCAAATGGACATACCACTGCATAAAAAGCGAATCCAGAATCGGCGCACGATCCATATACCTGGGAATATCGCTGATAAACACACCCAATGCGCGAACCATGTCCCCACCCTTCGCGTATTCGGCAATCCCTTCTTCTGTCTCGTGCAGCCGGTCCGAATTCAGCCGATCCTCGCAATCCCCATAAGCATAAATCTGCGTGCGGCGGTTTCCCGCTTCCTTGTGGGCAAAAAACAGAATGACCACCTCTTTGGCCTGGATTCGGGAACGCAGCTCGGCAACCGCCTTTCCATATGGATCGCTTTTCCCCAGTGCCCGTGTGGACATCATAAATAACGAAAGTCCTTTTTGTTCATAAATCTCTTCAAACTGCTTTTTGATTGCCTGTTTTTCCGATTTATTAAAAAATTCCGCATTATCGTAGATACCGCAATGATCCGTAATTGTATCCGGCACCTTGTAAAACGGATCCGTTTCAATATCTCCTGATGCCTTCTTGCTTTTTTTCGCGGCTTCCACTGTAACAACTTTCGCCGCCCAGGCAGGTACATCTATGTTTTGCCCTGCTTCTGTCCCATTTACGCCGCCTGGCGTATACAAAAACATCTGGAATACCAGAAGGAGGGCCAGAAGCAGCAAACCAGCGCCTCCTGTACGTCGTCCCCTGGTCTGTTTGCCTGTTTTCCTCATAGAAATATCTCCAATAGAAATGTTTCTCATATAAATGTCCCTCCCAGCAGAATCACAATGATTCGAAGCAGCACGAACACAACCGTCGCCACACTCACGAACAATGTCGTTGCCT
>CADBTO010000246.1 GCA_902797565.1 uncultured Lachnospiraceae bacterium | reverse complement strand
GCCATCAAAATCATCCACAACCGCTCCGGTTCCTTTTCCCGCGCTTTCATCCTTCCGAATATCGATCAGATAACACAACTGGTTATTCCCATCCATCCCGATCGTATAGATCCTGTCTACACCCACACTGTCTACGACACTCACGATGGTATCATAAACGATCATATAACTGCTGGATTCCGCGCCATCCGTTCCAATCTGCCGCATGGTTTCACCATCGATCCGGGCTTTTGCCATTGTCACCATCGAAAGCGCCCCCTGGGCAGCTGTTTCAATACACTGCTCCCGGAATCCGTTGATCATAATAATACTCAGCACCGTGGCGATCACAATGTTCGCACAGATGACCGGAATCAGGATTTTAAGACGCATCCCAAATCCTGCCTGCCTGGCCCCTTGCTCTGTCTTCTTTGCCAAAATTTCCACCTCACTTCTATCATTTTTGTATGCACTGAGCGTATTTTACTATAAGAATCCACGTCGTTCAACATTTCTGTGCATTTTTCTCCGCGAAACCTTGTATCATTGCACCATCAACGAAAAAGCAGTTCGAACGCTTGAAGAAACAATACTAATGAACTTTATCAAAATATATTTCAATATTAAAAGGAGATTATCACGAAAAAGAAAGTCCTTGCAATCCTGTCCCTCTGCGCTGCACTTACCGCAGGAGCCTTTTCCCCTGCAGTCGCAGCGACTGTTGAAGCAGCTTCCGCCTGCACCGACCAGCATGTCGGAATGGCTTTCGACAAGCATGAGAACAGCAATTTATGACTGGGCTTCCTACGATGCCCCTGGCGCAACCTCCGGATCAACGACGCAGCAGAGCAGTACCTCCACACAGCAGGGCAGCACTTCCACACAGTCTTCCTCTGCTTTTGACGCAAACAACTCCAGGTTATTACACCATCAAGTGCCTTTCCACCGGCAAGGTTCTCTCCGTTGCAGACGGCGGCAGCTGGGACGGCGCCAATATCTACCAGTGGGATTATATGGGCAAGGCTTATCAGGAGTGGAGCATCATTCCTGCACGGAGCAACGCACAGCTCTGGTGGATTGACACAGCAAAATAATCTGGCAGGGCAGATAAATAACACAGGGGCACGGCAAAAGCCGCGCCCCTTTCTTTGTCCTTCATCAAACTTCACTTCAAAAGCCTTGTCATACTATGCAGCCCGATTGCAACCGTGCTGGCATTATGGACGAGTGCCGTTCCGCTGGCCGGCATAACACCAAGAACCCCAAGCAAAATTAAAACAGAATTGATTCCCATGATCTGCTTATAATTGCTGTCTATTCTCCGCATCAACGCCGTAGATAACTCACGCAGTACAACAATTGACTGCAGGTCATCCGATTCCACGATGATATCTGCCACCTCTGTCGCGAGCGCTGCGCCTGTAGAAACAGCAATCCCGGCATCCGCCTCGGAAAGTGCCGGTGAATCGTTGATTCCATCCCCGACCATGATGACCTTATGCCCCGCCTGGCGGAGCCTGACCACAAATTCCGCCTTATCCTCCGGCAGCACTTCCGCGAAAAATTCATCCACGCCCACTTTTTCCGCCACGGCCGCCGCCGTTTTCTTTCCGTCACCTGTCAGCATCACACTGCGTAATCCCAGCGCATGCAGCCGCTTCACAACCGTGCGGGCACCTTCCTTCACCGGATCTTCCACGCAGATGACTCCGGCAAGCCTGCCGCCCACTGCCAGATACAGCTTGGAATACTCCGCAGGAATTTTATCAAATTTAGATTTTTCTTCTTTCGGAATCTCAACGCCCTCATCTTCAAAAACAAAATGAGCACTCCCGATAATCGCCTGCTCCCCATCCACGGAGCTGGATATGCCATGTGCTACCACGTATTCTACCTTTGCGTGGCATTCTTCATGAATAATCCCCCGTTCTTCCGCAGCTTCAACCACTGCTTTCGCCATGGAGTGGGGATAATGCTCTTCCAGACAGGCTGCAAGGCGCAGCACATCCGTTTCATCATAGTTCCCAAACGGTACAACCGAAATAACCCTGGGGCTTGCATGCGTCAGTGTCCCCGTCTTGTCAAACACAATCCGGTCCGCCCGTGCCGCATTTTCCATGAAGATACCGCCTTTGACAGTGATCCCCGCGGTTGCCGCTTCATTCATCCCGGACAGTACAGACAGCGGCATGGCAAGCTTCAGTGCACAGGAATAATCCACCATCAGCACCGCCATTGCCCTGGCAATATTCCTGGTCAAAAGATAAACCAGCACCGTCCCGCCCAGCGAATAGGGAACGAGCCGGTCCGCCAGCGAATACGCAGAGGCCTCCGCAGATGATTTCAATTTTTCGGACTCTTCGATCATTGCAAGAATCCGGTCATAGCGCCCCTGGCCGGAAGATTTGTCAACACAGACCCGGATCTCCCCTTCCTCAACAACCGTGCCTGCATAGGCATAAGCACCTTCCGCTTTCCGCACCGGCAGGGGTTCTCCTGTGATCGAAGCTTCATTTACCATCGCCTCACCTGAGAGCACCTTCCCATCAACCGGAATCATATTCCCCATCCGGCAGATGATGATATCCTGCTCTTTGACCTCTGAAAGCGGCCGCAGCATCTCCTGCCCATTCTCTGAAATTGCCCAGACTTTGTCCACGCCCAGGGACAGCGTACCCGCAAGATCCGCCACAGACTTTTTATGGGTCCATTCCTCCAGCAGGTCACCCATACCAAGAAGGAACATAATGGAGCCCGCTGTATCAAAGTCTCCCGTCAATAATGCGGCTGCCACTGCCACCGCATCCAGCACCGATACATCCACACGCCGTGAAAAAAGCGCGCGCAGCCCTTTCCCAACATAGGGCAGCGCATCCTTGAAGGACTGCAGCCTGCGCAGCGGCAGAGGGAGCAGCAGCATGCTCAGGAGTCGATGCAGGATCATTCCCGCAAGCCGGTCCATGTAATCATGGGTCAGCTCCCTGCTGGAATGCTCCGGACACAGAAAGTCATGTTCCTGGAAGGAAAATGCGGCAATCGCGCGGCAGATTTCCGCACGGCTCCCTCCATACTCAATAATCGCATCCCCAGTACGCTCATACACTTTGACCCGGCTCACAAAACGAAGATTCTTCAGGTAGGCTTCCAGGATGTCCGCCTGCCGGAGCGTGATCCCGGCCGCCCCAGATGCCCGGCCACGGGACGCGCGCCCGCTCCCGGCCTGGGGAGCCCGCCCGGCCGCATTGCCGCGCAGGTTGGGGAGGATACGCACACGCATCCGCCCCTCACGTTCATGCAGGATTTTCGCGTCCATGCCTTACACCTCTTTGAAATCGCCGTCCGCCGCATCCAGAATGACCGCTTCCGCGCGCCGCTCGTTCTCTGCCTTCGCATCGGCATAAATGTCCGCGCAGTCTTCCGCGATGGATGTCACTTCCCGCATGATCGCATCCTTTTCCCGAAGAACCGCCGCCGTCAAAAACGTATACAGTTTTTTCGCATCCCGGCTTCGGACCATCTGGTAACCCAGTGTGGACAGGAGCACCCCTCCTGCCATATAGCCCCATTTTCCCCACTTGAATAAATTCCTGATTCTCATGTTACGACCTCCTAACAAATAATTCAACCTGTATCTTACCCCCGTCGTCATCATTAGTCAACCCTAACGCAACGTTTTTTTGCATTTTCTGCAAAACAGTGTTATGATTGATTCCGCGAAACCAAAGAAAGGAGTATACAAGCGATGCCGACACAAAAAACACGGAAACTTTATGATTCAGACCCCTATTGCAGGGAATTCCAAAGCAGAATCGTTTCCATCCAAAAAGTCCAAGGATTGCTGGCCATCGTCCTGGAAGAAACCGCTTTTTTCCCGGAAGCGGGCGGGCAGTGCCCCGACCAGGGAACCCTCGACATCCCAGACTGCGGCCGCCTCTTTGTTGAAGACACACAGATTGATGAAGCCACGGGCACTATCACGCATTTTGCCAGATTCCCGGCTTCCGGGCAGGCCAACGCCAGCACGAGCGCTCAGGCTCCCGGGCACACCAGTTCCGTCCCTCAGGCTCCTGACTGCACCAATGCTGGCATACAGGCCTTTTTAAGCTGCGCAGGTGCCGTCGCCACAGGAAAGATCAACTGGATGCGCCGCTACGCAAATATGCAGAACCACACAGGAGAACATATCTTCTCCGGCCTGGTCCATGCAAAATACGGGTATGAAAACGTGGGCTTCCATCTCAGCGAACATACTGTGACCATGGATTATAACGGGAAACTCGACGCGAAAGAAATCGCGCAGCTGGAGCAGGAAGCAAACCGTGTGATTGCAGAAAACAGAGCAATCCGATGCTTTTTCCCTGCAGATGCAGAAGCAAAAGAATTAAATTATCGTTCAAAAAAAGAAATTACAGGTGATTTACGGCTGGTCGAAATCGAAGGCATCGACCTCTGTGCCTGCTGTGCCCCACCTGTCCTGTCTACCATTGAAGTGGAGCTGTTTCAGGTCATCGAAGCGAAG
>CADBTO010000245.1 GCA_902797565.1 uncultured Lachnospiraceae bacterium | reverse complement strand
TGCATTTTTGGGGCTTCATATTGATAATCATCCCCAAGGTCTATGATGGTGATGCCATCCGTGCCGGAATCATCGGTTTCGTTTTTCACGGAGTTGTTGTTTCCGGAGGTGCTGCCGGAGCCGTTGTTTCCGGAAGTGCTGCCGGAGCCGTTGTTTCCGGAGGTGCCCCCGGAGCCATTGTTTCCGGAAGTGCTGCCGGAGCTGCCGGATGACTTTTTCTTGACGGTGATCTTGCAGCTGTATTTCTTTCCTTTATAAGTGGCTGTGATCGTTGCCTTGCCCGCTTTCTTTCCCCGGACCACGCCTTTTTTGGTAACGGTGGCGATGGTTTTCTTGCTGCTTTTCCACTTGACCTTGGAGGCAGCGGCATTGTTTAATTTGAGCGTCAGGGTTTTTCCGACCTTGATCGTTGCTGTTTTGTAATTCAGCGAGATCTTTTTGGAGGTGCTGCCGCCTTTGCCTTTCACGGTCACTTTGATGCCATAGCTGTTGCCGTTGTTGACAAAAATGATGGTGCACGTTCCAGCCTTCTTTGCCGTGACCCGTGCACGCCCGTATGCGTCGAGCATGGTCACCGAGGCAACGGCGGGGTTTGTGGAACGCCAGCTGACCGTGCCGCTGATGCCGGTGAGGCTGATATTGGCGGACTGGCCGACTGTCATGGTGCGGTTTTGCAGGATTTTGACATCTGCAGCCTCTGCAAGGACGGCGATGCCCGGGCTGCTGCTGCCGGGCGGCGATGCGTGTAACGGTGCCGCCATACTGGAAGACACAAGTGCCAGTGAGAGAAGCATCGCGGGAAGGCGATGCCTTTTGGGTTTTGTTGTTTCTTTCATATTAAACACTCCTTTCATATGGCTGTCTGGTTTTTTGGACCATCTGATATCCAGACATGTAAATGATAACCTATTTTCTTTAATTTTTCAAATGTTTTTTGTGCATTTTTGAGAATTGCTGTGATTTTCGTCGATTTTCTATCGCACAGCCGCCGAAAGGAAAAAGCCGGCAAGAGCCTGCCGCGGCCCGGTGGGCGGGCAGGGCGGATTGCGATGATTGATTTTCTGCGAAAAACTGTGTAGAATATGGGTGATAGGATCAGGTGGTTTCGTGCTGGAACCGGATTTCGGATGATGTGAGATGCAGCATTCGTTTAATAGAACGGAGGGGTATGCGTTTGATACAGGAAAACAGAAGGGAACAGGAAGCGCGCCGGGAATCCCTGCAGCGGTTGGGATATGGGAATCTTTTGCTGCTGCTTGCCAATACGGGGGTGTTTTTATACCTGCTCATTGACGGGGATCCTTCGGACGGGGCGTACCTGTATGGGAAAGGGGCATTGTATCCGCCCGATGTATGGGAGGGCGGAGCCTGGTGGCGGCTGCTTTCCGCGTGCTTTCTGCACTTTGACCTGGAGCATCTGGCGAACAATATGCTGATGCTCTGCGCGGCGGGGAGCTATGTGGAGCGGGCATTCGCGGCTGGTCGGGGAGAAAGTGCAGGATTGGCTGAGGCGGGATCGGCTGAGGCTGGCGGAGAAGGAAGTGCTGGTTCAGGCGGGGCGGGGCGGGCCCTGCTGGCGGGGACCGGCGGGATCCTGCGCTATCTGCTTTGCTATTTGCTGGCGGGGGCCTGTGGGAACCTCGTTTCGCTTGCGGTGTCTTATTTGACCGGAGACCTTGCGGTTTCCGCAGGTGCGTCCGGTGCGGTCTTTGGAATCGTGGGGGCATTGGCTGCCGTGGCGCTGAAAAACAAGGGGAAGGTTGAGGGGCTTTCGATCCGGGGGATTTTGTTTATGGCTGCAATGATGACTTATGCCGGGTATACGACAGCGGGGGTGAACAACAGTGCGCATATCGGCGGGCTGCTGGGCGGATTTTTGTTCGGGCTGCTGCTGTACCGGCGGAAAATGGCGGGGAATATCGAACAGGGGTGATATAGAAGAGAAAAGCTGTCAGGCGGTGGGGTGAGAGGGATACGAATTGGTAAAATTCACAATAGAAAAATAGAAAACACTTGCAAACAAGTTGCCCATATAGTAAAATTAACTAGAATTTGCGGAAAAAACAATGTGTCATCTGTGTTTTTGCAAGAAAAGGATTGGTATCCGCAAAATTCGAATAATCGGATTTTGTATATCGGCGAAATAGAACGTTCAAAAGCCTTGAAAGGGAGTCTCGGAAAGAGAATGGAAGAACAGAAGAGAAAGCAGAAGATCAGACAGAAGAAAAAGCAGGCAGGCGCTATGGAAGATTCGGATATGGACAGGAGCTCGTTTGCAGATATGCATGACGAGACGAGGGCCTATGTATACTCCCATAAAGATGAAATCTGTATGACGAATATCCGCCTTATGGAACGGTCTATCGGCTTCCTGGTGGTGGTGTTTGCCGTGACGCTGGTCGCTGCCTATGTATTGAACAAGGAATTTGAGATGCACCTGACCTATGTGATCTTTCCGCTTGTGCTTCTGTCCGGGTGGAAGATTGCGGGGATCCTGAAACGAAGGCCGGATACAACACTGGAAAGCGTCCGGGTTGTGGCGCTTGTGTTCTACGTGGCGATGTATGCGGTCATCACGATGATCGACCTGCAGCTGCAGCCGTCCGGAACCACGCTTTTGATGCCGCTTGCGCTGGTTGCGTTCTGCCTGTTCTATGTGGATTATCTGACCGTTGTTGCGATTATAGAAGTGCTGATTGTGGTTGTCTATCTGGTGGGGAATGTGATTCTGCGAAACTCAGAGGATGTGCTTTTGCATAATGTCCTGATGATCCTGGTGGCGCTTGCGATGTCCCTGTATGGCTTCTGGCGGATTTTGACCAGCCTTTCGGAGTACGGCGCAAATGAGCGGAACCTGCAGCATGTCAGCAGTACGGACCAGCTTACGGGCCTTCTGAACAAGATGTCCTTTGAGCGGCGGGCGCGTGATTATCTGGTCAATCGGGAACCGGATCAGGATGCGGTACTCTTCATTATTGACTTTGACAACTTCAAGCATGTGAACGACCAGCACGGGCATCTGGCCGGAGATGAGATCCTCAAAAAATTTGGGAATATCTTGAAAAAGAACTTCCGTTCGAACGATATCGTTGGGCGCGTTGGCGGGGACGAGTTCATGGTTATGATGACGGGCAATGTGCCGGAGGAAATTATCGGAAGGCGCTGCGATACGATCCAGCACGAACTGAATGTTTCAAAAGTTGGGGATGCGGGGAATTTCTCCTGCAGTATCGGGGTGGCATTTGATACGGCGGGATTCC
>CADBTO010000244.1 GCA_902797565.1 uncultured Lachnospiraceae bacterium | reverse complement strand
TGATCCGGTTCGCTGGGAGGTGCAGGTTACGCTGGCAAGGCATACCCTGCGGTTCCATCTGAACAAGGTGGAGGAAGTATAAACCAAGTGGCAAAGGGGGGGGGAGAGAACCATGAACACAAAGATCAAGCAAGTGGCCACGGTCATTCTGATCCTGGTTGCGCTGTTTCCAGTGATTGTGTTTATCATATCCCGGCAGAACGAGGCGTCTGGCGGGGATATGGAGAAGGCGAAAGCGTTTTTTTCGACGGCGGAGAATTCTGCAGAACCGTGCACACGGCCGGATGGAAAGCCATATACGATGGCGTATGTGGATATTGACCCGTATCCGGCGTCTGGTGAAATGCTGTATTATTTCATTCAGCAGCTGAACGATACGGGATGGATTACCCTGAAAGAGGATCTGCCGTTTGATCCGGCGAATACGGATGCAAAGGAACTCATCAATTATCTGGCAGACCAGGATACGGGCAAGTACCTGCGTTTCTCAAGGGATGCGAATTATTACATCGCCGTGGACGGAGAAGACGTATGCCGAGAGAGCCTGCAGCAGCATGAAGCGAAAAAGGATATTGACTTGATTTTTTGCATGGGGACATCTCCGGGAGAGCTGGTCGTCAAGGAAATGGGGATCAAGGATATTCCGGTCATGGTTTATTTCTCCGTTGATCCGGTCAGCGCAGGCCTGTCCAAGGAAGAGACCTATTCTGGCCAGTCCAATGTCTGGTGCCATACCAGTGCGGATGTCTATATGAACCAGATGCAGTTTTACCATAACGCATGCCGGTTCAAGAAGATCGGCATGGTGTATTACAGCAGTTCGGTTGCGGCGATGGCGAAATACCGGGAGGCAGCAGAGGAGATCGGTTTCTCCATTGCAGAGCGGAAGATCGAGACCCTGACGGATGCGAAGGATGAAGCGGCAACCAGGGAATATTACCAGCACTTGAAGCAGGCATATGAGGATCTGGTGAAGAAAGACAAGATTGATGCATTCATGCTCAATACGGATATGATCAAGGATACGTCAAAGATCTGGGATTTGCTGGAGGTTTTCTATAAAAAGAAGATTCCTGTGTTTGTGCAGAACGGGGAATATTATGCGCAGTATGGCGCGTTGATGGTCATTACGGCAAGTGACGCGAAGATGCAGGCACCTTTTGCGGTGAATGCAATGGCGCAGATCCTGAACGGTGCAGAGGCGGGAGATGTATATGAGAAATATGTGGCATCGCCTTATCTGTCGATCAATATGAAAGCTGCAGATGAGATCGGTTACTCGGTTCCAGAGGAACTGCTGCTTTCTGCGGAGAACCTGTATACGACGATCAAGGGAGTTGATGCGGAACCCGAACGCGCGGGTTCGGACGTGAAAAAGGAAGTTGGAAAGGAAGCGGGGAAAAAGGGGAAGAAAAAATAGCAAGGGGAGGAGTCTTTTATTATGAAGATTAGCAAGAGTGAGATCGGGGCATTCATTGCCTACCTCCTGCTTTCGTTGGGGAGCTTGCTGTTCGTGACATGGATCGTGCATATGGCATACCAGAATACGAGCGTGGAATTGCAGGAGCAGCATATTGGTACGGAGATCGGCGAAATCGTCGATATGATGGAAAATTCGATAGACTTTGGGAAAGAACTTTCCAACTTCTACGGTATGGATGAAATTCTGGCGGATATCGTTGCCGTGCGGGACGGGGAACTGGACGCAGTCATCCTGGACAAGGAAGGGGATGCGGTCTACGCATCCTTTCCGAAAAGCGATGAAAATATCCAGCTTTTGTCCAGCATTTATGACAGTGACTACCAGGAAGCGGTGGCTGCGGTCAAGAAGGAAGAGATCGGCGGGGAGATGATCGAGCTTTCCGGCCGGCGCAGTCTGGTATTCCCGATTATCAAAGGCGGGAAGGAAGTGGAAGGGCATCTTCTGGTTCTTTACCATAAAGAAGTGCTGCAGGGGAACGAGGATTCCTCAGGTATCTACAAACTGCTGGCCTGCATCTGGCTGGGGATCAGCGTGGTGATGTTCCTCGTGTTTATGTTCCTGGATATCGGTTCGATTCGGGGGGACGGCAGTGAGGGGTCGGAGGCTGGCAGGCAGCAGAAAGGCTTCGCGCGTTATGCGCCGACGGTATGCCTGATGATTGGGCTGTTTGTTTATATCCTGGTACTCTTCCAGATTTATCAGGAAAAGTACAATGATTTGATTGTGGAGAATGCACGCTCGACGGCAGCGTTTGTCCAAAGTTCCGTGGACGGGTTGATTGAAAAGGGGCTTCCGCCGGAGTATACCGGGCAGGTGGGCAATTATCTGGACAACAAGGTCAAGGGTAATGAATCCATCGCCAGCATTTATATCGTGCGCGCGTATTATGACACTGCGTTACATGTCGAGAATCCGGATAGTGAGATTATTCGTTTGCCTATTTCAGGCGGGGATGCGTATATCGATATTGCCGTCAGCCAGTCGTTCATTACAAAAAAACTGGTGGCAATGAGTTTGACATTCGGGGCGATTTTCGTGATCTGCCTGATGATCGCGTATGAATTGACCCATATTGTGGAGATTATTACGGCGCGGGTCCGCAAGGATTTTGGACAGGATGTGCCGGAGCAGGCAAGGGGGATCGGGGAGCAGATCCGTTTGATCGCGTTTTTGTCCTATACCGCGATCTATACCAGTATGCCGTATGCTTCGGTCATTATGAAAAACTGGGAGGCGAGCGTTTTCGGGCTGTCTCCGGCGGTTTCCGCGTCGCTTCCGCTGACGGTGGAGCTGCTCTGTGTCCTTGTCTTTTCGATTATTATTCAGAAGGTATACAGCAACGCAAAGATGGACCGGCTGGTGCTCTTCGTCTATGTGTTTCTGCTTCTGGGGAATCTGGCATGTATGCGGGTTTCATCGCCGTATCTTCTGATTGGCCTGCGGGCATTCTGCGGGATCGGGTTTGCGTTCCTGAAATACTGGCTGAATTCCTATGTGGCTGCGGGATCGTCGAACGCGGAGGAAGTCCGGAACAACTTTGCGGCACTCAATGCCGGGCTGCTCGGCGGAATCACGGTTGGTGCGTCGCTCGGATCTGTGTTGGCTGAGTCTTTGGGCTATCTGTTCAACTACCTGTTTACTGCGATTGTCTGTGCGATCGTGCTGGTGCTTGCCCTGATCTTTATCCCGTGGCGCATGATCACTCAAAGACGGGAAGCAGCGGAAGTGGCGGCGGCAGGTTCTGCTGTGGGCTTTGGCGAAATTTTTCGCAGCACGCCGCTTCGCAGGGCCATTCTCTTCGGGGATGTACCGCTGAATATCGGCCTGATGTATGTGGTTTCGTTCCTGCCTGTGTATATGAGTACAATAGGGCAGCCGGCGATTGTCACG
>CADBTO010000243.1 GCA_902797565.1 uncultured Lachnospiraceae bacterium | reverse complement strand
CCTGTCGTTTCCAGCATCATACCGCGTCACCCTGTCGTTTCCAGCATCATACCGCGTCACCCTAAAATTTCCTTAAAACCGTCATTTTAGCTTCGTTTTAGGATTTAGCGCGGAGCGCGCCCTGTTCAAATCGAGTAGGGAAGATTGGGAACAAAAAAAAGAGGCAGAGCCTCTTTTTTGTTTACGTTATTCTTTTATTCCGGTATCTGTCAATCCCTTTCATTTGAAAACCACACCGCTGTAGTCCCGAACCATCTGAGAAACATAAATGGCAAACTGCAAAGCTTCCTTGGCAATCTACTGAAACCGCCAGCCTTGCAGCCTGCACCTTGTTCGGATCATCCGTCCCCAGGACGTCTTTCGCGATAGACCTGCGATAGGCAAACAACCCCGGCGCCACCTCATTGGATACGCCGCAGATCTGCTTCGTCCCCTCCTGGTACACGCAGAAGTTGAGCACCTTTCCCTCTTTGGAATTGTCTGGCACAGCATTCTTCAGCACGCCATATCTGCCGCCCCCGCCGCAGCCGGACAGCATGCCCGCTGCCGCAAGCACCATGGCCGGAAGGTTCCCACCGGATATACCCTCCTAACCGTCCTCTTCACCCAGACGCTGGTTCACGCCTGCGAGCACCTCTTTGGACAGGAGCGTATACGCGATAATGATCGGAATAATCGCGACCGTAATCATCATATATGCCTTGCCCAGATCCTTGTTCACGAAATCCGAAGAACGCATCGAGGCAAGCATCACAGGCAGTGTCTTCCGCCGTTTGGTTTCCAAAACCAGTGCAGGAAGGAAATAATTGTTCCAGGAACTGATGAACACGAAAATGCCCTGTACTGACATTGCAGGACGCATCAGCGGAATGATGATCCGATGGAAGATCCGCCACTCCCCCGCCCCGTCAATCCGCGCTGCATCAATGAGGCCCGTATTCAGGTTCACCCGCATATACGTATACAGAAAGTAAAATACGGCAGGCGATGCAGCTGCAGGAAGGATCAGTGCCAGAAGATTGTCTTCCAGCCCGATCCCCGCAATGACACGCAGGAATCCCAGCGTGCAGACCTGTGTCGGCATGACCAGGATCATCATAATCACCGTAAACATCGGCCGGTTCAGACGGAACTCATAGACAAACAGTCCATAAGCAGTCAATACCGAAACAAACACCGCCAGCATCGCCGACCCCGCCGAAACAATCATGCTGTTCAAAATCCCATACAGGATCGGCATCGTTGAATCAGACAGGACCTTCTGCAGGTTCTCCGCCCCGGCCGTTCCAGGAATCGGAGAAAAGGCTCCCAGAAGCTGGGTCTGTGTCTTCGTTGCGTTGATCAGCATGATGAAAAAGAATCCCAGACAAAAGATTGCCAGAATACCCAGAACGGTATGTACAATTATCAAATGAACATAGTTTTTTTGACGCAATGCCTTTGCCCCCACTTATTCCTTTGTTCCGCCCAGCCTTCTTTTCGGTCGGATCTTCCGTGCCTCCGGCACCTTCCCGTAATACTGGTTGTCCACATCCAGCAGCCGGTACACAATCCAGCAAAGAACCCCGCTGACCAGGAACAGATACACCGAAAGCGCACCGGACATCCCATAGTTGTTGTTGGACAGATGGCGGTTCAGATACATAATCAGTGTCATCGCCACACGGCCCGGATTCCCCTTCCCGTTCGTCAGGATCTGCGGGATATCAAACAGCTGCAGGCCGGCGATCAGGGATGTGATCATAATATACCCCACCACCGGGCGCAGCCTGGGCAGAATAATATACCAAAACACCTGTCTATAGGAACAGCCATCCAGAAAACCGGATTCAATCTGGCTGGCCGGAATCCCGGAAATCGACGCCAGAAGCAGCAGCGTGGAATTACCGAAGTTCATCAGGAACAAAAGCATGCAGACGAGGAAACGAATCCCGGCTACCGTCGTGAAAAAATGGATAGGTTCCAGGATCAGCCCCCAGGACTGCAGCAGCTGGTTCACCGCCCCGGAGTCTGCAAACAACGTAAAGAGCAGCACAGACCACGCCGAGGCCATAACGACCCCCGGAAGGTACATCACAACTTTGAAAAATTCCCGTCCGTGGATCAGAAGCCTCGCGTCCGTGAGCCACGCCGCCAGAAGCAGCGAAACCAGCAGCTGCGGAAGGAACGCGCCCAGCCAGAATACGATCGTATTCCAAAGGTATTTAAGCAGCTCCGCATCCAGGATGGATATATAATTATCCAGCCCGACAAAGGTCGGCCCCACTTCCATCAATCCGACCGTATAATATTCATAAAAGCTATATCGGATCGTGTCAACAATCGGAATACAGGAAAACACCAGAAAAACAAGAAAGAACGGGAGGGTAAAAAAATACCCCCACCGTTTCTGATGACCCAGCCGCCACTTTCTTTTCCGTTCCCGCTTTTCCAGCGCCCTTCTCTTCCAGCGCTTTCTGATCCGCGCCAAACTTATTCGGGCCATACAACCTCCGTCAGGTTCGGATACCGTTCCTCTATCGCCTTTTCAAATGCTGCTTTCGCATCGTCCAGCGTACTGTTCCCCAGGAAATAATCCGAAAAACTATAGATGATATCCAGCGTACATCCCTGGTCATAAATTCCCAGGTTCTTCAGATTGATGTTCTGCGCGACCTCATTGAACAGTGCGATATGGTTCTGCCCATTCAGGAAATCCGACCCGGTCTTCGGATCTGCTGCGATCTCGGACATTGCATCCACATTGTTCACGAATGTATTGCGGTCAATCGACATCTTCTTCATAATTTCTTTATTGCAAGTCAATGTCAGAAGGATATCCTTGACATGCTCCGGATGGTCCATATTCTTCGGTGCAGCAAACCAGGACGCCCCCCAATAGAACGGCTGCGGTCCCTTGCAGACTGCCCAGTCCCCAAAGCCCTCGTCACCGGCATTTCCAACCAGCGTGAAATTGATGCCCCAGGTGGAATAGAAGAAACCGAAAACCTTTCCATCCGGCCCCTGATCCTTCATCCACTCTTCCGTAAACACATTGATGGTCTTATGGTTGTATCCTTCATCTGAATACCGCTTTGTCATCTTAATCCAGTCCATAATCGCCGGATCAATCTCAACCGTCTGGTTATCCGATACCCAGGGTTTAGACATATTATTCGAAAAGACACGGTACGCATCCGCAAAACCGGAAAGCATATAATAGCCCTTGTCCTTCATCTTTGCTGCCACTTCATCAAACTTGGTCCAGTCTGAAACTGCTTCCTGCACTTTTTCCGGATCATCCGTCCCCAGAACATCTTTTGCGATAGACCTGCGGTACGCAAACAGCCCCGGTGCCACTTCATTGGAAAGCCCGCAGACTTTTCCATTCAGCGTTGCAGCCTCCTTCGTATATGCGTATTGTTTCTCGATATCCGAATCCTGGATGCCAATTTCGGACATCGGGATACAGACGCCTGCCTCCAGGTACTTGCGCATATAATCGCCTTCCAGATCCATAATGTCAATGCGCTCGTCCGGATCGTCAGAATCCTGCTTCTTCAGATGCTCGTCCAGCTTCTCCTGGTACTCTTCGGAATTGTATACGAACCAGTGGATCTTCGTGCCGTCCTTCAGATAGGTGTACTCCTCATCGTCGGACACGCTTTCCACCTCCGGGTAATAATCATTGACGAAGCTTTTCGTCACCTCCTGGTACACACAGAAGTTGATGACCTCTCCTTCCTTCGATGTGTCCGGCATCGCAGTCTTTCCGCCGCCGCCGCTTTTTCCGCCCCCGCCGCAGCCAGAAAGAAGGCTTACCGCCACAAGTCCTGTGAGCGCTGCCAGCCCAACAGCTTTTGTCCCCTTACGATTCCATGCTGTTTTTCCCACTTTCAACCCTCCTATATTGAAACGATGATTGGCCTTCCCATGCGCTTCCCATAACGCTAATGCGCCTTTTTCCAGCCAACAGCCAACGATGCGCGCTCAGGCGCCTTCCTCGACATCCTTCACAGGTACCTGGGAGAAGATCGGACGTGACTTCATATACTCGCGCAATACCGGCTCGCTGATATCCGGCATTTTGAAATCGATGTAAATCAGGTCCAGATAATCCTGGTACAGGCTGATCTCGTTCAAAGAACGAGTCGCTGTTTCGCCGACCAGGCACAGGTACTCGCCGCTCAGGCTGCTTCGGATTTTTTCCGAAAGTTCCTTCCTCGGTGTCATAATATATGCAACCTTCTGCGCCGGCTCCGTCACTTTTTCTGAATTCCACTTCACATACCGTGCCTTCCCCCGCGACTTCGCCTCATAAAGCGCATCGTCGCACAGCCGGTATAATTTGT
>CADBTO010000242.1 GCA_902797565.1 uncultured Lachnospiraceae bacterium | reverse complement strand
GTATTTGCAAAGCGCACAAGTTCGAAGATCGCAGAAAGCGCATCCGCCGTATTGAAGTCGTCTTCCATTGCGGCGTCAAACTTTCCGGAAAAGTCTTTCGCCTCTTCCAGCAGCCTTGCCTCCTGCTCTGTCACTCCATCCTTTGCACCCTCATCCGCCGGCTGCTCTGCTGGCACATTACTGCCGCCCGCATCCTCCGGCTGTCCTGCTGGCCTGCTGTTTTCTGCTGCCCGGATCTTGTCCTGCAGCATTCGTACACAGGTACGGATACGGCCCAAGCTCTGCTTCGCACTCTCCATCAGTTCATCCGAAAAATTCAGCGGGCTGCGATAATGCGCCCCCAGCATGAAAATCCGCAGCACAGCCAGCTCATACTTCTCGCCAATGTCCCGAACCGTAAAGAAATTTCCCAGGGATTTGCTCATCTTCTTATGGTCGATGTTCAGGAATCCATTGTGCATCCAGTAATGTGCAAAGGACACCCCGTTCGCCGCCTCGCTCTGCGCGATCTCGTTTTCGTGATGCGGGAAAATCAGATCCTCTCCCCCCGCGTGGATGTCTATCGTATCTCCCAGGTATTTCTTGGACATGCAGGAGCACTCAATATGCCAGCCCGGCCGCCCGTCGCACCACGGGGACTCCCAGAAAGGCTCCCCCTCTTTCTTTGGCTTCCAGAGCACAAAATCCAACGGGTCTTCTTTTTCCTCCCCCGTCACCTGGATATCCCGGTGCCCCGCCTGCAGATCATCCAGGTTCTTGTGCGAAAGCTTCCCGTATCCAGCAAATTTCCGCGTCCGGTAATACACCGTCCCATCACTTGCAGGATATGCGTACCCCTTGTCGATCAGGGTCTGGATCATCCGGATCATCTCCGGTATCTCTTCCGTTGCTTTCGGATGCACGGTTGCACTGCGCACGGACAGGCCCGCCATATCCTCCTTACACTCCCGGATATATTTCTCCGATACTTCCGAAGCCGCCAGCCCTTCTTCATTGGCACGCTTGATAATCTTGTCATCCACATCTGTAAAATTCGACACAAACGACACCTCGTAACCTTTGTATTCAAAAAAACGCCGCACCGTGTCAAACACGATCATCGGCCGCGCATTCCCGATATGGATCAGGTTGTACACGGTCGGCCCGCAGACATACATTGAAACCTTGCCCGGCCGAATCGGCACAAACTCTTCTTTTTTCCGGGTCAGCGTATTATATAACTTGATCATGGAAAACTCCCTCAAACACCTTAATATAAAACTTCTACCTGCTTCCTGCCATGCCCTTCGCACAGCCGCTGCAAGCCGCGCAGTCCAGGGGCACAGCTGCACTCGCCTCATACAGGGACTCGATCAGGCACACCGCCGAAGCCGCGATTCCTTCGCCGCTCCCCGTGAAACCCAGCCCCTCTTCCGTCGTCGCCTTGACGCTGATATTTTCTATGGAAGTATGCAGCGCCCCGGCAATCTTCTCCCGCATTGCATCAATATAAGGACGCAGCTTCGGCTGCTGCGCAATCACGGTCGCGTCCAGATTCGACACCACATAACCTTTCTGCAGCAGTTTCTCGTACACCTGTTCCAAAAGTTCCAGCGAAGAGATCCCTTTGTAGCGCTCATCCGTATCCGGAAAGAGCAGACCGATATCCCCAAGTGCCGCCGCCCCCAGCAGGGCGTCCATAATCGCATGCAGCAGTACATCCGCATCCGAATGCCCCAGCAGCCCTTTTACAAACGGGATCTCCACACCGCCCAGAACCAGCATTCGCCCCGGCACCAGCCGGTGCACGTCATAACCATTGCCAATTTTCATGTAAGAACTCCTTTGTGCGCTTACCATATTTGAGTTTGGTGTGCTCATCATGTTTCGAGTTCGCTTAAAACCCCCTCAAGCACGAAAAAAGCCCCCGTTCATCGGGGGCAGTCAATAGCGAGAAAGAGATTCGAACTCTTGACACCACGGGTATGAACCGTGTGCTCTAGCCAACTGAGCTATCTCGCCATAAAATGAAACT
>CADBTO010000241.1 GCA_902797565.1 uncultured Lachnospiraceae bacterium | reverse complement strand
CCCATTATACCAGCCGGCGGATTGCTACGATCGGCTTGCTGCCGTGGCAGACCCCGCGGTTGCAGGTGATCCCTGCGCGGCGGCTCTGCGCCTCAACGATCAAGCCATTCCCTGCATAGATCGCCACATGTCCCGGATAGCATACAATATCGCCCGGCTGGATATTTTCATACGATACGGCATTGCCCACATAACGAAGGGCTGCAGAATTCCTGCTCCCGGACAGGTTGATTCCAAAGTGCGCGTATACCTGTACCACAAACCCGGAACAGTCACACCCGTTCGTCAGGGAGTTCCCGCCCCAGACATAGGGATTCCCCACAAACTGCAGCGCATAGCTGACGATGGAATATCCGCTGATCCCGGTTGCCGGCGCAGGATTCCCCATCTCTACTGTTGCAGCACCTTCATCTGCGCTGACCGCGTCCGAAGGCGTTTCGGACACCTCTACCGATACTTCGCCCGGATCAACTTCCGTCCCCTGTACGCTGTCCCCATCACCTGTTTCCACTGCAGACGCCGAAGGATCTGCCTGCTGCGTACCGGATGCCTGCGTTGTGGTACTCGCTGTGGTGCTTCCGGAAGTTCCGGTTCCCGTCCCGGCCGTGCTGTTTGACGAACCATAAGATGTCGTTGACTGCGTCTGGGCAGGTGACGTTGAAGACGTATAGGACTGCGAGCCGGTATTCGTGCTGCTGCCGTTGGAAATCCCGCCGGCACCAGCTGTCACGCCCTGCGCCGCACTGTTCATACTCGCCCTTGCCGCTGCCTGCTGTGCCAGAAGCGTCCGCTGCAGGACCGCACGGGCATTTTCCTCTTCCTGCTTCTTGCGCAGGCGCTCCGCGCGCTCTGCCGCCTCTTTCCTTGCCTGTTCCTTTGCTGCCGCGATCTGCTTGTCAAATCCCTTGATCTCTTTTCTCTTTTCACTGATCAGGGAATCCAGTTCGCTTTTCTTGGTCTTCAGCTTCTTGTTCTTGTTTTCCAGCTTCAGCTCCTGGTCTTCCAGATCCGCCTTGAGCTCCTGGATCTCGATCTTTGTTGCCTCATAGGAGTCCAGCCGGTCCCGGTCATAGGAATATACAGAATTGATATACGCAATCTGGTTGATCGCATCCGCAATACTCTTGGACTCGAGCAGTACCGAAAGAACGTCATTATCATTGCCGTTCTCGTAGAAGTACCGGATCCGGTCCTTCATATCCTCATACTGCTGGCGCTCTGCTTCCTTTGCCTCTTCCAGGTTCTCTTTCGATTCCTCAATATCCGCCTGGTTTTCCGAAATCTCCCGTTCCAGGTCGTCAATATCCGAAATATACTCCACCAGCTGGCCCTGGAGCGCGTCCAGCTTCTCCTTGAGCTGGCTCCTGTTCTTTTCCAGCTTTTTGATCTTCTGCTTTGTTTTGGACTTTGCGGCATAAGCCGACGTTGCAAAACTGCCGGAAAATGCAGCGGAAAACACCACTGCCAACGCAAGAACTGCTGCGAGTATCCTCCTCATAACGCTATGCTTCCCCCCCTCTTGAAAAAAAACCGTTTCCATCATCCATCCCTCACACGCTTTGAACTCCCACCCCGCGCCTCAGCACAGCTTCATCCGGATCTCCTTTGTGATCACATCCGTATAGCTGAATGACAGGAGCTGCGGCGGGCGGCCTGCTTCTTCCTGATCTACCAGGATCGTAAAGACGCTCGGATACGCCTGTTTGATGACCCCCTTCTGGATATCCACCTTGTTCCTGCCCCGATCCAGCTGGATCATCACCTCGCTGCCGCACTGCTGCTGGATTGACGCACGCACCCTGTTGAAATCTTCCTGTTTCATACTTATACTCACACCTCCCACATGAAAAGTCAACACTTGCCAAAATTCTACCACCTTTTTCTGGAAATGTCAAAGATTATTTTTCACAAAGCTTGTATGGCTTCCCTTCCCATGTTATACTTTTACGCGGTAATTTTGGCTGTTTTTGAGAGGTATTTTCATGATTCGAATTATACTAATAGGCGTTTTCCTTTTTGTGTACCTGATCCTTTCCATCCCGGTCATCGCCGTCCTGATGCTGCTGAAGAAGGCGTTCCCAAAGGCTGTGGACATGGCGTCCCTGCGTATTGTGGGTTTTGGCTTCCGCTGCATCGAGTCATTATCCGGTGCACGGGTCCATGTCGAAGGCATGGAAAATATTCCAAAAGACGAACCTGTACTATATATCGGAAACCATGAGAGTTATTTTGACGTCATCCTGACTTATTCGCGGGTTCCGGGGCTCACAAGTTATATCTCCAAACCGGCTATCTTCAAGATTCCGGTTCTGGGCACCTGGATGAAGATGCTCTATTGCCTGTCGATTGACCGCGAAAACCCCAGAAAAGGGCTGGAAACGATCATGGAAGCGATGGAACTCATCAAAAAAGGGATCAGCGTCTGCATCTATCCGGAAGGAACCCGTTCCAAAGACGGGACGGTGGGGCAGTTCCACGGCGGAAGCTTCAAGATCGCGGAAAAGACCGGATGCAAAGTCATTCCCGTTTCGATCTGCGGCAGCCGGGATATCTGGGAGAACCATATCCCGTTCATCCGCGCTGCGGATGTCCGGCTGATATACGGCGCACCGATTGATCCAAAGGAATTTTCCCGGAAAGAGCTGAAAAAGCTTCCGGAGATGACGAGAAATGAGATCATCCGCATGATCGGATGACAGAAAAATCGAGCACCCAGGGCCGGACTGCCGCAAACAAACCTGCGGCAGTTTCCGGCCTTTTTTATAGAATAAAAACCTACGGCAGTTTCCGGTTTTTTTATAGAATAAAAACTTCCGGACGGGCCCGGAGGAACTCGTCGCAGCTTCTTCCCTGCCGCACCTCCCTGGGCATATACCGGTACATCCTGCCGATCTCAAAGGAATCCTCCAGCTGGCTCCGGGTATCCTGGCACCGCTGGTGCAGAATCCTGCGTGTACGGTAGATCTTCAGCAGGAGCATCACGCCTCCGGCGCGTCCAATACAGCGGAATGCCGCGTCCAGATGTACCTGTGCGCCGGAAACATTTCCCGCTTCCAGTTCTACCAACGCAAGGTTGTTGCAAAGCACCGCCTCCCGCTTCCAGTAAAGGGCACTGCTGTACCCCCTGCTCCCTTCATTCCGGAAAAAGAGGGAGAGAAGCAGGCGGATCGCCTCATAACTCCTTCCTGACCACATCTCATAGATCGCTAGTGCATTGATGAGGCAGGTCTCCACGGATGTATAAGAACTGTGGAACAGGCACTCTGCCTCCGTCTGGAAATCGGGCCTGGTCATATGAAGGATTTTCAGCGAATCTCGCAGGATTTCCTTATTTTTCAATTCTCCATTTAATGTATAAAGCATTTCCGCAAACCGGATGAACTGCTCATGCAGGATATCGCTCCCGCCTGTTTCCCGGCAAAGCCCCTTGTACTCCCAGAGCCTGTCGCCGGCTTCCGCGATGCGGTCATATTCCATGCATTCCATAATTTCGTTGCGCAGCTTCAACAGTTCCAAAGAAGCTTCAGAAAAATAATCCTCATAAAACATCCCGGATACATCCAGGCGTTCCATCAGCACCTCAAAAATCTCCCTGGAAGGAGCCATACTGCCGTTTTCGATCCGGGAAAGGGTACTGACCGCGCAGACCCCCTCTGCAAGTTCTTCCTGCGTCAGTCCCTTATTACGCCGCAGCTGCGTCACCATTTTCCCATAATTTGATTCAAACTGTTCCATAGCCCCATGCTAGCACATTCCGGCACGGATTTCCAGCCGCGGATTGTCAAACGGGATACGCGCAGCGCGTAAAAAGGGCTGCCCGGTACAGGCAGCCCTTTTTTCATCATCGCATCCTCTTATTCCGGCTCAATCAGCCCATAGGTATGGCCACGGCGCTTGTACACCACATTCACCTCATCGGTCTGCGCATTCCGGAACACGGAGAAATCGTGCCCCAGCAGTTCCATCTGCACGCAGGCATCCTCCGGATCCATCGGCTTCATCCCGATCCGCTTGGTACGGATGATCTGGATATCCTCATCCTGCTCCCCATCCGCTTCCACCTCACGGAACTCCTGCTGGAAGAAATCTGCCGCCTCCTGGGATTTCGCGATCAGCTTCCGGCGGTATTTCTTGACCTGCCGCTCGATGACCTCTTCCACCAGGTCAATCGACACATACATATCGTTGCTGACCTGCTCGGAACGGATGATCCGTCCCTTGACAGGGATCGTCACCTCGATCTTCTGCCGCTCTTTTTCCACAGAAAGTGTCACATTCGCGATCGTATCTTCCGAGAAAAACCGATCCAGCTTGGAAAGCTTGCTTGTAACCGCACTCTTGAGCCCTTCTGTCAGTTCAATGTTCCTTCCTGAGATGTTAATTTTCATACGAATCTCTGCCTCCCTTGACTTCCTCTCCAAAGCCTTGCGCCTTGCGCCTTGCCAGGCACGGCTGTGAATGAGTACCTTGATACGCCTTCATTCGATGCAGCCTGCGGAACGCCCCCACAGCACTGCTTTCTACCACTATAACATATTGCAAAAAAAGATGCTACAAAAAAATAAAACTTTTATGCAGTTTTTGGGAACACCCCCCGCCATTCAAACATACCCGCCATCCACGCCGATCACCTGCCCGGTCAGATAGTCCAGTTCCAATATGGCACAAACCGCATCTGCCACATCTTCCGGCGTCCCAAACCGGCAGGCCGGAATCTCTTCCCGCAGCGCCTCCTTCTCTTCGGCAGCAAGGCCCGCATTCATATCTGTATCAATGACCCCGGGCGCTATTGCATTAACCCGGATGCCGGAAGGTGCCAGTTCTTTTGCCAGCGCCCTGGTAAAGCCATTCACCCCTGCTTTGGACGCGGAATACGCTACTTCACAGGACGCCCCCACAGTGCCCCACATCGACGAAATATTGATAATATTCCCGCTATGCTGGCGCACCATGCCCGGAACAAACTGCATCGCTGTATGATAAAGGGAGGTCAGGTTCACCCCAATCACCCGGTTCCACGCTTCCAGAGGCATGTCCGTTAATAGCCCCACATAAGAAATCCCCGCATTATTCACCAATAGGTCAATACTGCCCCATGCTGCCAGTACAGCCGTAGAAAACCCCGCTACGAACGCCGGGTCCGAGACATCCCCGCAAAATGCAAGCGGGCGCGAACCGCCATCCGCCTCGATCCGCCAGCAGACCTGTTCCAATGCCTCCTGGTTTTTCTCACAAACCAGAGCCAGATCATAGCCTTTTGCACCCAATCGGCAGGCAATGGCCGCTCCGATCCCGCGGGATGCCCCTGTCACCACTGCTTTCCTGTTACTGTTACTTCGCGTATCGCGTATTCCATTACGCAAATCGCCCATTTTCTTCCATCCTCCCCCATTTTACGCATAATCTATTCCTATGGCACTGTATCACGCATACAATGCCGCGTTACAAAAAAATCTTTCAGCATTGTTCAAGGAGAAGCTGCAAAAATGGAAAACCAAATGGAAAAACTGAAAAAAAGCTGCAAAAAGAATTCCGGCAAGCGAATGGGACCGCTGGCAGGGAAAACTCCGGAGAACGCAGGCCTGGATGCGGCGAACATCCTGTCTGCCTTCTCAGACCGTCTCCAATATCTGATGGAAGAACACAATCTGAAACAAGCACGGCTTGCAGAAAAACTCTATATCTCCAACTCCACCCTGTCCGGATACCTGACCGGCAGACGCATCCCGGACACCCCGATGCTCATCTTCCTTTCCAACTATTTCCATACATCCACAGACTTCCTGCTTGGACAAACGCCGCAGCTGTCCCGAAACAACTTTAGCCTGAGCTGGAACGAGGACCGGCTTCTGCATCTGCTGCGAATGATGGATGACCGCCAGCAGGAGTCCCTGCTGGATTACGGCTTTTTCCTGCTGCACACACGCAAACATGCCAATAAACCCTGACGCGCAGATGCCGGACGGCAACCCCGCCGCATCAAAGACGGGCAGGAAGCCGAACACCACTTCCTGCCCGTTTTATCGCCCAGTACCTGCGCCCAATTCCAGTGTCTTAGTCTACCATTACTTCCACATATTCTTTGTTTGACATCTTTCCGTAGTAGATCTTCCCCTCGATGCGGTAACAAGGACGAACCATCACGCGGAACCTGCCCCTGGGGCAGAAATACAGCTTCTGTTCCAGACGCCTGGTCAGGACGCACCAGCGCATCCCGCCACCTTCCACGATGATCTCGTACATCAGTCCCTCATCAAATCCTTTTGCCTCTGTAAAACGCACGGTCACGGTCCGCTCCCCCTTCGGGCAGCTGACGCTTTCCAGCTTGCACTTTGCTTTGTAAAGCCGTTCGAGCAGCTCCTCCTCCGGCGTTTTCTTCCGCGGCTGCTTCTCCTTCGTCTTCTTCTGGCTTTCTGTCTGTTTCTTGCCCGTGCCGCGCTCTGTCGCCGCGGCTTTTGCAAACGCTTCTATTTGAAAACCTTGAAATTGAAATCCTTGAAATCCAGCCTGAAATCCAGACGCCGCAGACTCATTCCCGGACAAATTCCCGGGCATATTCCATAAAAGCACCGCCATCACGGCCTGCACCAGGACGCATCCTAAAATCCGCTGTTTCATTTGATTTCGAAAAAAATTACAGAACCAGATCCTTGTACTGTGTGAAGAATTTATTCAGCCTTGCTTTGATGATCTCCACCCCGCCCTTCTCCTTTGCCTCAATATTGAGCGGCATCACAGGATCATGCAGGGACATCCGGAGCAGTGCCCATCCCTGTACTTCCTTGTCGTCGAAGCGGATCCGGATTCCTTCAAAATTCGGCTCCACAATATTAAATGTTGATTCTTTTTCCGCATATCCCTTGAAATCTTCCAAGACTTTCGCACCATATGTCTTGAAATCATCCTGCTTGATATGGAAACGGAGTTCCTTCGATTCCGCCGGCTGCTTCAGATCCGCAATCAGGCTCTCAATCTTCTTGCCCTCTTTCCGAAGCTGCGCCATCTTGATGATGATCTTCACAGCAATATATGCGCCGTCATCCGAGAAATGGTTTTCACGGAACGCGCCATGCCCGGAAGTCTCAATCGCAAGTTCACAGGTCTCCCCCGCTCCATTCAGCTCGATTCCCTTGTCTATCACGTTTTTATAACCACGTTTGAACCGAAGGTGCTTCAGCCCCAGCTTTTCAAGATACACAGCCAGTTCATCCGATGTCACCGAATCCGTCACAACGGTAGAGCCGGGATATGCAGGCGCAATAATCGCGGAAAGGAGCGCGATCAGCGTGTTCCGGTTGACTGCCGTACCATCCGCAAACACAACAGCACCCCGGTCTCCGTCGCAGTCAAAGATCACGCCCAGATCTGCCTTTGCCTTGACCGTTGCTTTCTGGATTGCTTCCATCGCAGCCGGATCTTCCGGGTTCGGGACATGGTTCGGAAATTTCCCGTCCGGCTCCAGGAACTGGCTGCCGCTGATATCTGCGCCAAGTTCCTTCAGGATGCCCGTCGCAAAGAACCCTGCCGCGCCGTTTCCTGCGTCCACGATGATATGCAGGCCTTTCAGCGGTTCCTCACCGCCCACTTCCTTCTTGATGATGTCCTTCATACACCGGCTGTAGATCCCCTGCATATCAATCTTCTCCGGCTGCCGGTCTCCAATCGGAAGCCGGTCTGCAAGAAGGATTTCCTTTTCGTCTTTATCCCCGAATTCTTCTGCGAGCGCAATCGCACGTCCCAGGATCTCATCCAGCTCTTCATGCCCCAGCCCGCCTTCTTTCACGAAGAACTTCATGCCGTTCCGGTTAAACGGAAGGTGGGATGCGGTCAGCATGATTGCCGCGTCAAAATCACTCTCCGGAAGCTGCGTGGACTGGAACATCGCAGGTGTCGAGATCAGGCCGCAATCATAAGGCTGCTGATACGATAATCCGGCAAATACGGCTTTTTTGAAATCTTCCGCACTGACCCGGCTGTCATGCCCCACGCCGATCCGCAGGTCACCGCGCTCCATCTGTGCACACAGATACTCGGAAAATGCCCGCGCGATAAACGTGACGATTCCGGCTGAAATCGTCTGCGGCTCCTCTTTCGTCGCAATGGCTGCCCCCCGGACATCGCTGCCATTCGCCAGTTTCCTGAAAATTGCTTCCATTTTTTCCTTCTCCTTCTTCACTAACTATGCTCCGGCCCCGGCAAGTTTATCCCGGCCGGGATGTTTTCCCGGCCGGGCCACTCCTGCTGGTTGCTTCCCAACGCGCCCATCCCAGCTGGATACTTCCCAGTATGCTCATCCCAGCTGGATGCACCCCAGCCGGACCTTCCCGTCCTGCAGGCAGTCCCGGTAGTCATCAATCCGATTTTCCATTTTTTCCGGATCCTCAACCTTGTTTTCAGACTCCACAATCCAGCCCTGGCCGCTACCGCCATCCAGTCCTACGACACCCGTATACCAGACCGCATGCATCCCCATCTTTGCCGGTGTTGGGATATCCCGATCAAGGTCGTCGCCAATAAAGACGCATTCCTCTGCCGAAACGCCTGCTGCCGAAAGGCAATATGAGAAAAACCGTTCATCCGGTTTTTCGTATCCCACTTCCTCACTCGTGATGATATGGTCGATCTTCCCGCAAAGCCCCAGCTTTTCCAGCTTCATAAACTGGATCAGCGCCGTCATATTCGTTCCAAGGCCAATGATGATTCCGCGCTCCCGAAGCGCATCCAAAAGCTCTGAGATCCCCGGCTCCGGCTGCATATGCTCCAGAAATGTATCCCAATACATCTGTGTCAGCCTCATCGCAAACGGATGCACCGGAAGCCCCCGGCGCTCCAGAATATCCTTAAACCGCAGTACCCGGCTGTGGATTGCAGGATTATTCACACCCAGCCGCTTCGGATATGCATGCATGGATTCAACATACAGCCGGTTCATCTCCCCCGGCTCCATCCCCAGTTCCCGGACACCAAACGCATCCGCTCGCCTACGCCCTTCACTGTCCCACCGGTTGAAATTGTACAGCGTATTGTCCAAATCGAAAAACACCGCCCGGATCTCTCCTCCGGTTCTTGTATCCATACGGATCCCTCAGTCCGCCGAAAGGCTCTGCTGTGCATCCGAAATCTGCTTCTCTGCCTGTTCCAGCTGCTGCGGCGGACAATCTGCAAGCATCTTTCGGACATCATAAAAATCCGGGCATTTCTTCCGCCATTCGATTTCAAACGCATCCCAAATTTCGTCCGCATCCCGGGCAGCATCCTTTTTCCTCGCTTCTTCGAAGAACTGCCGGAATCCTTCCCGGTACTGCCGATCCAACCCGCTGATCTTCTCTTTGACAGAAGCCGGGACATCCTGCATCACATCCAGAATCCTGCCAATCAGCATATTCCATGAGACGGTCGATTCCTCAACAAACCGCAAATCTCCGATTGTCATTGTATCCATAAAAACCCCTCCCTGTCCAGAACACCTCTTCCATTATTTAAGGTATACATTATCATTGTTCAGATATCCATCATCCTCTTTCAGACTTATCTGTGCAACCGTTCCAATCGTAAGTGCCTTCCGATCCGCTGTGACAAAATAGTCGGTCTTCGCATCCCCGGACCCGTTTGAGCCCTTGACCGTATTGAATCCAAACAGCGCTGCCTTAATCGTCATCATCTCATCGCCCTGCCGAACTCTCAAGGCAGAACGCATCCTGTTCAGCTTCTCCGCAATTTGCGGGAACATGACAGACAGCTTTCGCGCCACCAGAAGATTCAGTTCTCCTTCTTCGATAATCCGCGCATTTTCGTTGTAGCACATCGTAAGCTGGACAGCGCCCTGTTTCTTCCCATAGCTCCAGCAGTGCTCACTGGTCGCCTCATCATTTGCGCCCTTAACGTTTGAACGAACAGCAAGGTATGTCCCCCTGCCATACATCCCATCGCTATAGAACTGGCGCGTGCCTGCCTGTCCCTCTCCGATCAGCTGCTGGGCCAGCGAGGTTGCATCTTTCATATCCCCAACCGGCTCAATCGAATGGAACGCTTTGCGGTGCATCGGGGAATGCTCCAGATCCTCGTTTTGAATTGAATCCACCGTTTTGGGCAGATGCGCCGCCCAACCGATCGCATTGAAAAACTGTGTGGGGATGGATTTGCTCTGGTTTTGATCCACCGGGACATCCCGCAGCTTTTCAAAGACCTCCGCCATCTGCCGGTCCAGCTTCTTGCGCTGTTCCTCATCCAGCTGAATTGTCCCCTGCAAACACTGGTACACCAAATCGAAGTGTGCTTTGCAAGCCATACTGATCGTCTGCTCATTCTCCTGTGCCTGAAGCGCGCTGTAGCTCTCCTCCATCCCTGTCTGCAGCTTGCTTTGTTTCTCCGAAAGCGCCAGCTTGACCTTTTCAGAAATCTGCTCAATCATCGCGCGGCGGATCTTCCCGCTGGATCCCCAAGGCGATTTTTTCCGCGTACGCAGATAGGTATCGCAGCTTTCGTTCAGGCGGGAAAGCAATTCCAGAGACTCATTCTCTTCCGCTTTCCCTTCCAGACGGTTGTATAATTCAAGATCTGTTGCCACATTATTGTATTCATCCGAATTTCCGCCGCGATCGCTGTTTTTCATAAAGACTTCCAGCTCTTTGAGCGAAAACGGCTCATAATACGCCTTTTCCTTGTTGTTTTGGGATGCGGCACGCTGTTTCAGTCCCTCCATCTGTCCTCTGGTATTTTTATGCCAAGCCGCTTCCAGCTGCTTTTTCCGCTGCAGATGCTCCTGCATCCGGGCCTTCTGTTCCTGTTCCTGCCCCTGCCCCTGCAAGCTCTCCCGCTCCATATTCAGGAAGCGCGTATTCATATCCCGATAGGCCAGCTGGGTTGCATTCTCCTGCAGCTCACGATTTGCCCCCAGCTCGTATGACTGCAGCCGCCGCTCCTCAAGCTTAAATGGTTTTGTACACATAAACATCCCTCCTTCAAACTATGATCTATCAACCGTCTTTTTCCAGTTCCAGCTGGTATATATAAACCGGCTGTTCTTTCCCATGTTCAAGAATCCTGCCCAGTGCCTCTCGTCCCACACCGCCGCACAGCAGGAAACGGATCTTGGCCTGCAGGGAATATTCCGTCTGAAGCGCTCTCCTGAGAACCGGAAACAGATACAGCAGGGATTTTGCATTCTTCGCATGAATATAGGACACATCAACCGATTGATCCAGCTCTTCCAGAAGGATCACCGCATCAATCTTCCCGTCCAGCAAACAAACAAGGCTTCCATCCGAAAAGCGCTCCATATCCAGAGCTAGTTCCGGAATCTGCAGGAACTGATCATACTCTTTCCCGAAAATAAAGTTTCCAAGCTCCCGGACAGATACCCGATCCAGCGTCTGCACCGCCACACGATGCTTTTTGGGCGGCATTTCCATATGCCGAAGATCCCCCACCGTCCCCTCGAAATACGTATATTCTCCTTTCCCCCGTACAAACCCCCAGGCCAAAAGCGCCGCTTCCTGTTCTGGATCCTCCGAAACATAAAAAATGGGAAGCTGCGCCCCCTCCGGCTGCACCATAATAATACCCAGCAGTTCCTTTTCCGCACCACAGTCCTGGTACTCTGGCGCGGCTTGCAGCCTGTGTATCCGGATATACGCCGGAAGAATCTGCACCACCAGGACACCCAGCACAGCGTCCTTTGATTCATCATACGCGCCGAAACCGCTATACCTGCCATCTCTTACCGCAAAGATCTCCTGGTTGGAAAGATATGGCAAATATCTGGACAGATTTCCCTCAAAAATCGTTTCTATTTGCATCATTGGTTGCATCGTTGGTTGCATCACTTCCTCCTCACCCTTTCACCAAACATGAATCAGCATTATAATATAGAAACCCGGATCTGTCAAGCCAGGAATCTTTCCTCTATCCCAGTCCCATCGCCAGCCCGGCCAGCCGGACCACGAATGCCGCAAGCCATGCAATGGCGCACTGGAACGCCGCGGTCTTTGCAGCTGCCACCGCGCCGGACTCCTGCCGCACCGCCGCGATTGCCGCCACACAGGGCGTATAGAGCAGGCAAAACACCAGGAACACGAACGCCGTCAGCGGAGACAGCGCCTCCTGCAGCCCCGAAAGCCCACCATAAAGCACCGTCAGCATCGAAACCACGCTCTCCTTTGCCAAAAACCCGGAAATGAGCGATGTCACCATCTTCCAGTCTCCGAAACCGAGCGGCGAAAACAGCGGTGCCAGAATCCCCGCCACTGCCGCAAGGATGCTTCTCTCCGAATCCTCCACCATATGGAAGGATGGGTCAAAATGCTGCAGGAACCAAACCGCGATCGTCCCGATGAAAATCACCGTAAACGCCCGCTGGATGAAGTCCTTCGCTTTATCCCACATCAGCATCAGCACATTCTTCATCCCCGGCAGGCGGTAATTCGGCAGTTCCATCACAAACGGCACCGCTTCCCCGCGGAACATCGAGGCTTTGCTGACAAGTGCCACAAGAATTGCCATGACGATACCGAGGAAGTATAATGCAACCATTACCAAGGCCGCCGCATGCGGAAAAAACGCGGCAGCAAAAAACCCATAGATCGGCATTTTCGCGCTGCAGCTCATGAACGGGATCAGAAGCTGCGTCATTTTCCTGTCCCGGTCCGAAGGGAGCGTCCGCGTCGCCATCACCGCCGGAACGCTGCATCCAAAGCCCACCAGCATGGGCACAATACTGCGCCCGGAAAGCCCGATCTTCCGCAGGAGCTTGTCCATGACAAACGCCACCCGCGCCATATAGCCGCTGTCTTCGAGCAGGGACAGAAAGAAATACAGGATCACGATAATCGGCACGAAACTCAGCACAGAACCCACGCCCGTGAACACCGCGTCAATCACAAGCGAATGGATCGGCGCAGAAACATCTGTGCGCGAAAGCAGCGTATCCACCTGCTCTGTCAGAAGCCCGATCCCCGTTTCCAGAATATCTTGCAAAAACTTTCCAAATACGGCAAATGTCAGATAAAAGACCAGCGCCATAATCCCCACGAACGCGGGAATCGCAGTCCATTTTCCCGTAAAAAACGCGTCCAGCTTCCTGCTCCGGATATGCTCCCGGCTCTCCTGCGGTTTTATAACCGCCTGTCCGCACACGCGCCGGATAAAGGTAAAACGCATATCCGCCATCGCCGCGGCGCGGTCCAGCCCCCGCTCTTTCTCCATCTGCAGGACGATCTTTTCCAGCGCCGTCTGCTCATTTTCATCCAGCCGCAGCGCATCCCGGACCAGCGCGTCCCCCTCTATAATTTTGCACGCGGCAAAGCGCAGCGGAATCTGCGCATTTTCCGCATGGTCTTCGATCAGGCTCATCACGGCATGGATCGCACGGTGCACGGCGCCATGGTGGTCCTCTTTCCCGCAGAAATCCGCATTCCCCGGTTTTTCCGCATACTTCGCGATATGGATGGCATGCCCCACCAGTTCCTCAATCCCCTGGTTTTTCGCGGCAGAAATCGGGACAACCGGCACCTGGATCAGCTTCTCCAGCAGGTTGATCGAAATCGCGCCGCCATTTCCTGCCATTTCATCCATCATATTCAGCGCAATCACCATCGGAACATCCAGCTCCAGAAGCTGCATCGTCAGATACAGGTTCCGCTCGATATTCGTTGCGTCCACGATGTTGATGATCGCGGACGGCTTCTCTTCCAGCACAAACCGGCGGGAAACAATTTCCTCACTCGTATAAGGCGACATGGAATAAATGCCCGGCAGGTCCACAACTTCTGTCTTTGGATACCCTTTGATCGCGCCGCTCTTCCGGTCAACCGTCACTCCCGGAAAATTTCCGACATGCTGGTTTGAACCTGTCAACTGGTTGAATAACGTCGTCTTCCCGCAGTTCTGGTTGCCCACCAGTGCAAACGTCAGGACGCCCTTCCGGACAGGCTTCCCCTTGTGCTCTTTTGCATAATCATGGCTCCCTGCTTCCTCACCCAGTGCCGGGTGCGGGATATCCCGAAACGGTTTTTTGTGCACGTTTTGGGCACATTCCTGCGTATCCCGTACCTCCGCAATTTCAATGTTTTCCGCATCCGCAAGCCGGATGGTCAGTTCATACCCGGACACACGAAGTTCCATAGGATCACCCATCGGCGCATATTTGACCAGGGACACGTCCCCGCCGGGGATCATGCCCATATCCAGGAAATGCTGGCGCAGCGCACCATCCCCGCCCACTTTGGTGACCGTCGCTGTCTGCCCGATCCGAAGCTCCCTCAAATTCATTCCCAATCTTCCCTAACCCTTCTGCCCGGAATACGCAGGCCATTCCTTAAATAATATAATCCATCGTCCCTTCCCCGTTCTGCACAAGATCTGCCAGCGAGACCCCGGAAAGGTACTTCTCCATCACTTCATACAGCCCCTTCCACATCCGGAAGGTCTTGCAGCCGCATGCACGCGGGCAATCCGCGCCATCGTTTACCACACAGGGGATCGGCGCGAGCGCCCCCTCTGTCACATGCAGGATGTCCGCCACGGAATAATCCTCCGGATGGCGCGCAAGCTTATAGCCGCCCCCCTTGCCCCGCAGGGACAGAAGCAGGCCGTTTTTGCTCAGGGACGACACAATGGACTCCAGATACTTTTCTGAAATTTCCTGCCGCTCCGCTATATCCATCAAAGGAATAAAATCTGTGCTGCCGTGCTCCGCAAGGTCTATCATAACCCGCAGTGCATATCTGCCTCTCGTCGAAATTTTCATGATTTATGAACTCCTTCACACGCTCCGCAAAACTCCGCTTTTTTCATATAATCCGTTTTTTCGAATTTTAAGCACCCTGCTCCACCTGTTCCCCGACTTTCCGGCCGCTTGCTGCATATCATACACCTAAAGGCGTTCCAGAGCAAGCGCAAATCCTTTGAATCATCGCTAAAACATTGGACACGCACGTTTGATTATGCTATAATGTGCCAAATCAGATCAAAAAGGAGGGAGACCGACGTGAAAGATCAGAAGCAGCATAAAAACAATGCTTTATTCATAGACAAACACACATATCAATTCAACGGAGGCCTCGTGCTCGGGATCCTGTTCTTGGCGCTGGTGGATTTCGGCTTGTCATACCTCATCCGCCGGGCGGGCGTTCCGCTTTATCTGGACAGCATCGGCATCATTCTGGCCGCGCTCCTGGGCGGGGCTTTTCCGGGAATCCTGACCGCGGTCGCCACAAACCTGCTTTGCTGCCTCTATTATCCGGACTCGGTCTAT
>CADBTO010000240.1 GCA_902797565.1 uncultured Lachnospiraceae bacterium | reverse complement strand
TGCTGCTCCAGCATCCTCTGCTGCTCTGCTGCCTGCTGCTGTTCCAACATACGCTGCTGCTCTGCCGCCTGCTGCTGTTCCAGCATCCTCTGCTGCTCCAGCGCCCGCTGCTGCTCCAATGCCCGCTGCTGCTCCAGCATCCTCTGCTCCGCCGCTGCCCGCTGCTGCTCCAACAATGCCTGCTGCTCTGCGAGCCTCTGGCGTTCTGCCTCGTGTGCCGTCTTTGCCTCATTCATTTCCTGCGAACGGTTTACCAGTTCCTGCGCCGCTGCCTTTGCCGCCCGCGCGCGTTCTTCTGCCTCCCGTATTGCCAGCTGCCTCCGGCGTTCGTCATCTTCCACAACCTCGTCCATCTGCTGCTGGAGCATATCGTTGACACTGCCAAGGATTTCCTCTGCACTCTGTCCCCAATACGTCTGTCCCTGCGGTTCCGGTTCCATCCCGGAAACGGCATGCATCCCGCTTGCCACGCTCCGCATCAGATCCCTTGCCGCATCGCTTTGTGCAAAACTGCTGGGATGCTCTTCTTCAGGCATCTGCGGCTCCGGAATCACAGGAACCGTAAATCCCTGATCCCCTTCCGGTTCCTCCGAACCATCCGACCGGACACGCGGGATATGGAATGTCTTGTTTTTCTTCTCCTGACGCGTCGTGCGCGCAATCTTCCTGGCATCCCCTGCATTCGCTTTATTCGGCGGGGTATACCCTTCGCCAAGATACTGCTTCTTCAGCAATTCCTCCGGCGCAACCCCTGCATCCAGCTTCGGTGCTGCTTCCACCAGGCGGTCCATGATCTGGTTCGCTTCCTCGATTGCACGCGCTTTTGCCGCTTCCAGTTTCCGTTGGTCTGCATCATATAATGCCGCTTCCGCCGCACGCCGTGTTTTTTCCCAGTCCTGCATCACCTCGTCAATCGTCGGTTCCACAAACCCATCCGGTCCCACATGCTGCGGTACGGCCATCGAAAGCTGCCCCTCATATTCCTCCGCCAGATATTCCCGGAAGGACAAGCGGAGCGTATCATCCAGTTTCGCCTTCGCCATTTTGTCTTCCAGCGCAGCCTCCCGGATCTGCCGCTCAGACTTTTCTTCCGCGCGCAGATAGGGGATATCCTTCGCCAGATCGCGTACCGCTTCGATATTCTCGTCCACTTCACCCGCTTCAGTGGCACGCATAATTTCTTCTATATTCTTTTTGATCTCCGCCTGCAGATTGGTTGTATTAAAACGCTCAGGCGGTAAATCTACTTTTGGTATCGTCAGCGTATCACTGGTCACTTCCTGCTGGCTTCCATTATAATACTTCGGCCTTGGACCGCGAATACTGTCCTTGCGTTTCTGAAAACTCCGATATTTGTCCTCCTGCGCCTTGTCCAGCGGCTGGTAGAGCATTTTCATTTCCAGCGCTTTTTCCACATAGGGACCATCCCCAAACCACAGGATAATGTCATCACACAGCGCAATGCACTTGTCCACCTGTGCCGTCGACCGATAAAGCCCCGCCAGTTCAAACGCCCACTCTTCCATGAAATCATGCCGCCGCAGTTCTTCCAGGATGGAGATCAGTGAATAAACATCTGCTCCTTTCGCTTTATTGATCTGATATTTGATAATGTGTTTCAAGCTGTCATTTGGTGCCAGTTCTACAAAGGCATTGTAATAATGGTCCGCCTCATCCAGTGCCCCAAGTTTGACCGACACCAGTGCAAGCCGATAAATGATCATCCGTCCAATGGGCGAACGTTCATGTGCCGCTTCCAGAAGATCCCTGGCGCTTTCCGGTTCATCCGCCCGCTCATACAACTCGCTTGCACGGAGCAGCATATTTACATTCCGGACCTTTTTGAAGCTGAGGCTGTCCAGGATATCCAGCCCTTCATCCTTCCTGCCTTTCTCCAGAAGCTCCTCGACCTGATCCAGCTTCATCCTGTACTCTGCTTTTTCCATCAGTACTTGCGACGCCAATTTGTATCCCTATCCTTCCATGCAATTTTCTGCAGTGCAAAACTCTGTCGCCTTTTTTCTCGTGCATTATACCACACATGGCAACTTTGTCAACGTACCACCTTTTTTGTTTTCGGATCGATATGATCCAAATCCCCGTAAATCGAAGTCACAACCGGCAGTTTCTTCCTGCGGAGCAGGAAATTCACAAACCTGCCCACGATATATTTGAGCAGCGCCACAGTTGGAACGCCCACCAGCATGCCCACAACCCCGAACAGACTGCCGCCCACCACGATCGCCACCACCACCCAGAACGAGGAAATTCCCGTGGAATTCCCAAGGATATTCGGCCCGATCAGGTTCCCGTCAATCTGCTGCAGCACCAGTACAAAAATCAGGAAATAAATTCCCTGCATCGGATTTGTCACAAAAATCAGAAGAACCGTAGGAACAGCTCCGATATACGGACCGAACACAGGGATAATATTCGTGACCCCGATAATGACCGAGCACAGCAGTGCATAAGGCATGCCCATGATCAACATACAGATATAGCACAGTATGCCAATAATCAAAGAATCTTCAAACTTCCCAATGATAAAGCCATAGAAGATCTCATCCGCCTTGCGCCCCACTTCCATGACAATATTTGCACCTTCCGTAGGCAGCAGCGCATAGATTGTCTTGATCGTCTGCGACTTCAATTTTTCCTTGATCAGCAGTGTATAAATAGAAACAAAAATGCCAATCAGACCATTCGCAATATAATGTCCGATGCTCGCGCTCCATTTTGCTACCGCCTGGACAATTTCCGCCTGTTTATTTAGCCCCATATAATCCTGGATATAAGATACCGCCTTGCTGAGCGCCGTATCAATGTTCCGGGACTCTTTTGCCTTGGAAAGCTCATCCGCGAAGACGCCGCGTGTCACTCCGTTCACCCAGTCCAGAACGCCCGCCACCTTTTCATGGATATTGTTCACCAGGTCATTCAGTGTATCTACCAGCTGGGGCACAATAGCCACCATGAACAGGCTGAAAATCCCGACGATAATGAGTACAGCCAGCACAGACGCCAGGCCCCTCGCCATACCCTCCAGCCGCGCCCGTTTCTGCCTGGGCGTTTCCTGCTTTTTCAGATTGCGTGCCAGCCGCCCGATCAGGCTCCGGGTCTGTGCGACACGTCCCTTTCTGCCAGCAGTCCGCGTCCCTGCCCCGGAATCATCCGCCTTCAGGTCTTCCTCCGGATCTGCATCCGGTTTCTCCCTGTCCCGCTTCTGCGCCTCTGCTTTTTCCAGAGGATTGAGCAGCAATCGAAGGAAGCCTTTCTCAAAGACAACCATCAGCGGATTGATCAGGTACGCGAGGACGAAGCCAATGATGACCGGCTGGAATGCCTGCACCAGTTTCCGCAGCACCACTGCGATTTCCCCAAACCGGATGCAGACAAACGTCACAATGATCACGGTGATTGCAGAAACAGAAAATACCGCTGCAATCCTCCGCCAGCGGTAAATTTCCGCAGGTGTCATTGCTTCTGCCTGTTCTTCTCTCGTGAGCCCTTTTTTCTTACTATCTTCCTTCATTTTCTGCTT
>CADBTO010000239.1 GCA_902797565.1 uncultured Lachnospiraceae bacterium | reverse complement strand
TCTTCGCCGTCGTGACACGCATCCCGTAATCCCGGAAAATCCCTTCCGCGACCATCAGGTTCATCGGCTCATCGTCCACCACAAGTGCCCGGATTCCCGGGAAATAAAGCTGCATTTCGTCTTCCGTATCCGCCGCTGCGCCAGTATTGACGGCATTCACCAGAGAAAAGGTGGAATAAGGCTTGCGCAGGATCCGAACCAGGCTCCCTTTGCTCAGCCAGAAATCTTTCTCTGCCACCACCACAACCTGCATATGTACTGTCAGTTTTTCATAATATTCCTGCGCCCGGTTGTATTCTGCCGCTTCTACAAACAGATGGGAAACCTCATAGAGATTCTGCAGCCGCTCCAGCTCCTCGATACTGGACAGCCGGTGAAGCGGAAGCCCGAAGCCCTGGACAATATTGGAAATCATCCGCCCAGCAAACTGGCGGGCAGTCGCATTCTCAATCTTCTGCAGGTTGATCATCGTTGCAATACACAGTTCCTCCCGGTTCTCGACCTGCATACATGGCTGCGCTTCCCGAATCTCCTGCGGAATGCTGACCCGCACCGTTGTCCCGGTTCCGCGCGTACTCTCAATGTTGATGAATCCGCCCAGCGCATTGACAAATCCAAAGACAATTGGTATACCAAGCCCCAGGCCGCCGGTCGCACGCGTCCTGCCGGAATCAGACTGGACATATTTTCCATAGATCTTTTCCATTTCCCGCGCTTCCATACCAACCCCGGTATCCGCCACCTCGATGCAAAGGTTGATGCCGTAGGGCTTTTTGAGCGGGTAGACGCGGACATAGACGCTGCCTCTCTGCGTGAACTTAATGCCATTATCAATAAGATGCCACAGGATCTTTTTGATCTTCGTGGCATCTCCCGTCAGGACATTCGGCGTTGCCGGATCGATGTCGATCAAAAGCTCGCACTCTTCCGGCCGGCTCACGTTGATTTCTGTCACGATATCATTGACCACGGACGTGGGCATATAGTCTTCCTTGTTCACGACCAGACGCTTCATGTCAATCTCTGTATGGTCCAGAATATCACTGATCTGGCGGGACACACGGTGCCCTGCATCCTGGACGAGCTGCACATCCCGTCTGGTTTCCGGATTGCGCTCTTTTTTCAGCAAAACAGTGGAGAGGCCAATCACGGCATTGATTGGCGTACGGATTTCGTGTGAAATATTTGTAAGAAAATCTTCCGTCCGGCGGTTGACCTCCAGAAGCTTCGCGATCTCGCCCCGGACCTGCTGCAGCTGCTCAATCCGGCCGCGGATGATGCTTTTCGCGATCTGCGCCGCAACGACCACAAGCACTGGATGCAGCAGGAACCGTGTCGCCGTGACACTGGTCCACCTGTAGCCCATATGTACCAGCTGGAACAGATCATAGCCATAGGCCAGGAAGAATGTGAGCATACAGAAGTTGATCAGCGCCGTCTTTCTTGTTAAGATAAAAAGCATCATAACCAAAGATATAATCACCGCCATATCAAACATGGACGTCAGATGGATGCCATAAAAGAAAAATGTCAGCATCATCAGGCTGGTGTAGATCCACACCCGGTAGGTGTCCGTCAGGATCTGCGCGATATGGAAATACCAGCAGGCAATGTTCCCTACCAGAACCACCGGAATAATCCAGCTTTCCCAGCCGAGCAGCAGCGTCTCAAAGACCAATACAAGCGAAAATACCGTATAATAGACCAGCATGGTACGATGGATCGAAATAAGTACCTCGCTTTTCGTTACCTTCTCGTTCACGTTACTGTTCCCTCATCTGATAATCAACGTCTTCATCAATCATTGCAAGCATAATATCCGCAAAAACCGGATCAAACTGGGTCCCGCTTCCTTTCTCGATTTCGCTGCGCACCACATCCTGCGCCATCACATCCCGGTAGCTGCGGCGGCTTGTCATAGCGTCATAGGCATCTGCTACAGCAATAATCCGCGCCTCCTCCGGGATATCCTGTCCATGCAGCCCGTCCGGATACCCCCTGCCATCAATCCGTTCATGATGCCATCTGGCACCTGTCGAAAGCTTCGGCATTTCGGTGATGCTGCGCAGGATCCGCGCACCCATGACCGGATGGTTCTTGATGACCTCAAATTCATCGTCCGTCAGCTTCGCCGGTTTATTGATCACGGCATCCGGCACGCCGATCTTCCCAACGTCGTGGAGCAGCCCCATCATATAGATATCATTCTGCTGGGATTCCGTGTAGCCGTATCGCTTCGCAATCTCCCTGGAATAATCCGCCACCCGCGCCGAATGCCCGTTCGTATAAGTATCCTTCGCGTCGATCGCGTTCGCAAGCGTCCGCACCACCTGGATGGACAGGCGCTCATTGCGCTCCTGCTCCTGCAGCTTCTCCCGCGTCTTTTTCTTGACCTCGTCCCGAAGGCTCCGGCGCAGCCGCACCAGCTCGATCGTATGGATCACGCGGGCGACCAGGACCTCCGGCACGAAGGGCTTTTTGATAAAGTCCATCGCGCCTTCGTTGAGGCCCTTTGCCTCGGTTGCCGCATCCTCGTCCGCCGTGAGGAACACCACCGGCACTTCCGGTTCCATTTTGCGAAGCGCGCGCAGCGTCTCAAACCCGTCCATCCCGGTCATGTGGATATCCAGCAGGATCAGGTCTGGACTGTTGTTCTTCAAAAATTCGAGGAGCGCCTCCCCGGATTTGAGTGCGGAAACCCGCAGTTTCTTTTCTGTCAGGATATGCCCTGCCATTTTCAGATTTGCTGTGTCATCATCCACGACCGTGATCCAGTCTGCCATTTTCGTGCCGCTCCCTTTTATTGCTTACTCGAATGCCAGTTTGTCATCTTCTTCAAATTCTGCCAGTTCCGCTTTTGTCATGTCCCTTTACCCGTTTCTCAGCTATTTGTCAAGTTTCGGCCGGTTCCCGTTCCACAGCTTCCTGTCAGCCGCCGGCCGGTTCCCAGCTTCAGTTTTCTGTCAGGCGCCGGTCAGTTCCCGGTTCACAGCTTCTTGACGCGCTCCACCGCACGTTTCGTGTTCTCGTTCGTCCCGAATGCGGTCAGCCGGAAATAATGCTCACCGGAAGGTCCGAAGCCGCTGCCCGGCGTTCCAACCACGTTTGCCTGTTCGAGCAGCCGGTCGAAGAATTCCCAGGATGTCAGCCCGTCCGGTGTCTTCATCCAGATATAGGGTGCATTCACGCCGCCGTACACCTCGAAGCCCGCACCCAGCAGCCCTTCGCGGATGATCCGCGCATTTTCCATATAATATGCCACCTGGTCACGCATCTGGGAACGCCCTGCCTCGGTATAGACCGCCGCTCCCGCACGCTGCACGATATACGGCGCGCCATTGAACTTCGTCCCATGCCGCCTTGCCCACATATCACGCAGGGACACGCCGCCGCGTACCAGATCCTTCGGCACGACCGTGAAGCCAAGCCGCACGCCTGTGAAGCCCGCGTTCTTGGAGAAACTGCGGATCTCAATC
>CADBTO010000238.1 GCA_902797565.1 uncultured Lachnospiraceae bacterium | reverse complement strand
CGCCATCCCCCTGCTTCCCGAACAGTTCACCTGCCGTATCAAATAAAAAGCGGTACAGGGTCAGCAGGTACTCCGGATCCGGCTCGCATTCCGTTTCCATAATCCCCGAAAGCTTCTCGAGGACCTGGCCGGCCAACGCCTCCGGCAGAAGCCCCCCTTGCAGATCCTCCATCGCAATCACCCGGTCCGGACAGCCAATCGCTTCATAGAAACAGGGGATCTTTTCATTCCAGACCAGATTTACCGCCGGAATCCCAAACGCATAGGAGAGGATCGAAGAGTGCATGCGGATCGCTGCCACAGCGTCCAGAGAGGCAATGGTTTCCACCAGTTCCCCGGACGTGCGGACATAACGCAAATGCTCCGGGGAAATCCCACAGGTATGCGAAAACTGCTTCAGTGCCTGGTTGTCCAGGAAGCTGCCATTGGTATAAAACAGGTAATCTGTGCCCCGCCTTTCCAGTTCCTCGCCAAGCTGCTGCAGATATGCCAGCTCCTCGCCCAACTTCCAGCCATAGCCATTTGCTTCAAACAACCCGCCGCGTACCACATTGATCCCGATGCGGGGCCTTCCGCCGGATGGCGCCCTGGAAATATCAAAAATATATTTTGCCCAGACCACCGGGTCGCAGACCTGCCGGATCGTATCCTGCCGCTCCGGCGCATAGGACAAAAACAGCTCCCGGTTCTCGCGGACAGAAATGGCACGAATGCAGCTGTGCCGCAGGATGGCAGAAAGCTGCGCCGTATCCTCCGGCGATGCAGACATATTATTGACTCCCATAGAAGAGAAGACCACCGGAATCTGCCTTTCATCACAGAGCGCCAGGATCTCTTCCATCGGCCCCGCGAAGCCCAGATAGGAAAGGCCGAACAACCCGCCGCCCGCAAAAAATACCGCATCGGCCCCGTCCAGTTTCTCCGTTTTTTCTTCCATCGGAGCTTTCAGGTGCATCTCTTCAAAGCAATAGCTGCTTTCCGGCAGGCCCAGGTTTTTCAGAACCACAGAAAAAAGCTGCCGGAAGCAGACCCGGATCAGCATATCTCCGAAATTATCATCATAATAACTAACAATCACCAGTTTCATCAATAACCCCCACGAAAACAACGTATCTCTGCCTTCCCACGGCCGGCGGCCCCGGCCAATCCCTGCCTGCTGCAAAATCCAGCAGGCAGGGCCTGTCCAGTATACCATTGATTCCCCGAAAATGCAACTATGGCAGCCGGGCACGCACGAGAAGGAAGCTGCGAAAAAACAGATATCAGTATAAAAGTATGAATACAGTAATATATTTATTTTTTTTAAAGATTCGATTCTGCAAATTATCTGTTATTCTGAATTCTTTGTTTCTTTTTTCACCAGAAGTACTAAAAATATACCCCGGATGTCCCCGAAATAAACTGGAAAATTGACAAAAAAAGAGAAATTCACACAGGATGTATGATAAAAAAAACAGAATTTGTTCACATTTCTGTAACATTGTTGCTTTAATACGTGTATAATAAACCTATAAACATGGCTGGCTCCGGGATCCGGGGCAGCGCATCAAAATTTTATAGAACCAGGAGGACTGAGCATATGAAAAGAAGGCTGTTCAGCCTGATGCTTACCGCTGCAATGGTGATGGCAAGCGGAAGCAGCGGGCTTCCATTGGCGGCAGCACCCGTCCGGGCAGAAGCGGCAGAAACAGAAGAAGCGGCGGACGCACCCGTGTCCGATGGCGCAAACATCCGGTATTTCGATACCACCCTGTTCAACTACAAGGATATCTATGATGTCGGATCCGGAAAGGACATCAATGCGCTGGCGAACCAGAAATTCCATAATGACAGCAAATCCATCACGTTCTACGCGGACAAGCGGGGCGGACGGATCGGAAAGACCGAAGGGGTCCAGAATCAATGGACCCATGATGCTTCCGTCGTGACGGGTATGGCAAAAGATGAATTGAACGGCTCCAAAATCGAATTCAATTACAACGACCAGGGGCTTTTCACGCTGGACCAAAACACGGCAAAAGACGTGTTCACGAACGTCCAGTTCCCGATGGTCCTGGATGATGATGGTTACTATACCTTTGATTCCCGGAGCATGGTTGCAAACTTCCGGGACGGCATCGGAAAGTCCGGTGCGAAGATGGACTTCTATTACCGCAACAAGTCGAATCCGGGCGCGATTGTAAACGCGCAGGACGGCTTTTATCCCTTCAATGCAGTGGATCCGAACCTGATCGGCAAAGTGACCAATTCCAATGTCAACGACAAATACGGGAATACCTGGTGGAAGGGCGAAAAAGACTGGTGGTTCGGCATGAACCTGAACATCGACTTCTATATGATGGACGGCGGCTTCATGACAACGAAGGACGGCCGGAAGGAGCCGATTATCTTTGACTTCTACGGCGATGATGACGTCTGGGTATACATCGACGGGAAACTGGTCATGGATCTGGGCGGCATCCACGATACCGCGCATGGGACGATCGACTTCGGGAATGACCAGGTGAATGTCACACCCGGCACGAAAACAGCAAAGACCGTGACCCTGTCCAGCATCCTGGGAAATTACCGCGAGAACGAGGACAAAGTCCACTCGATGCAGATCTATTATATGGAGCGCGGCGGCAACCTTTCCAACCTCCGTATGAATTTCAACCTGCCGCAGAAAGACCAGCTGACTGTGGAAAAGGCTTTTGACAACACGGGTGCTTCCGAAGCAGAGCAGGCAGAGCTGGAGCAGCAGCAGTTCGACTTCCAGGTCACGGAAGACGGGAAGCCCCTTGCAGGCAACAAGCGCGCATACTATACGCTGCTGGAAAACGGGACCATCGTTGCCCAGAACCAGCCGACAGACGCAGAAGGGAAACTGAAGCTGAAATACGGACAGAAGGCCGTATTCACGCTGGAGAACCCGCGTGCCGAGACCCGGACATACAAAGTCACGGAAGTCGGGATGGACGGCAAGGGCTATATGACTGCCTGGGAAACCGCAAAGAACACGCAGGAAAATATCCAGCAGGGCGGCGGTACGGAAGGCGGCGAAGTGACGATTCCGGAAAAGCAGGAGTATGACCGCACAAATGTTGACGTATACAGCTACACCTTCCATAATGTCAAGAGAGGCGATATTGCGGACGACGAAGTCGTGGCAGATTATGGCAAGGCAATCGAAGTAGACGTGACTGCAAATGACAAGCTGTATGGCACCGGCAGCGAAGGCACCGTCGTACTTGACAACGCAGATACGAGCGAAGGCACGTTTTCGGTATCCGGGAACAAGATCATCTTCACGCCTTCGAAATTTATGACGAAGATTGAGCAGGCATCCTACCATCTGGAATACAAAGACGGCGAAAAGAGCGATACGGCAAACGTATCTGTAATCCCTGCAACCAACGTATATTACGAAGCAGAGACGGCAGCGATTGCAACGTCCGGGGATGTCACAGTTGAAAACAGCACCTCCGGCAGCGAGGGCAGCATCCAGGATGACGGCACCATTGGCAAAGGCGGAAACTATGGGTATGATTCCCATTACAATGCAGACCAGGCGCTTTCCGGCGGAAAGGCACTGGTAGTCCAGGCAGGCGCGTCCGCTTCTTTTGAATTTACCGGAACAGGCGTAGAGCTGTTTGTCAAGCAGAACGGCACAACCGGCAGCTATAAGTATGTCGTCAAGGATGCCGCTGGGAACATCGTGAACGGCACGAACAACCGCGGCGAACTCTTTGACAACACCTGGCAGGCAGGCGGGGATCTGTACCAGATTCCTTCTTCGCATACAACCGGGCTTCCGTTTGGAACCTATAAAGTAGAAATTACCGCTGGAAATGCAGCCGGAAACTCCTTTATCCTGGATTCCATCCGGATCTATGACCCGCTTGGACCGAATAATGCACAGGCAAACGCGGCATATGCCACAGACCTGGAACTTTCTCCTTCCTATTCCGAACTGCGGGATATGATCCTGACAGACGGAACCGGAAAAACCACCCTCCCGAACGGGCAGGAAGTGAACAGTGCGTTCTATGTGGATTCTGCGGCAGACAACATCCAGGATATGCAGGGATTCGAGCTGTACGGGCCGAATAATGAAGTGTATCTGAAAAAGGGCGGCATGGTCTTTACGACAATCCGCACGGACGATGGCAAAGCACCGGCAACCATCCAGCTGGGTACCAAAGCACCGAAAGGCACAGCATCCGCATATGTCGGCCTGATCACAGGGGCTTATGTCGATGAAAACGGCGAAACGCAGCTTGCAGGCTACCCGTTCTCCTTCCCGGTTGCAAGCGCGACAGAACAGTATCTGACTTCCGGCCGGCTGGAAGGCCTGGAAGGTGTTGACTGGAAAAATGGCGTGACGCTGGCAGTGGCCTTTGACCCGACTTCTGAGGACTCCAGTGATTCCATCCTGTCTATCACGAAACTCAAGTATACGGGCACGAACACGGTATCAAACAGCGTAAGCGCGGCTGATACCGGAAACGGCAGTACCATGCAGGGACGGATCCGGGCATTTGCAAAAGGGGATACCCAGGAGCTGAGCACCGTGGATGTTGCGGCGATCATGGCAGAGCAATACGCAAAGCATGGCACGTTTGCCCTCACAAACCCTGCAGACATCGGCGAAACGAAGGATCTGTCGAACGGTTCGGACCAGCAGGCCGGTGCAAGCTACATCGAGCCGAAAGTCAAAGTCAGTGTGTCCTCCGCGAAGCTTTCCAAAAAGAACGTGAAGCGGAAAGCGAAAGTGACGATGACGGTCAAGACCTCCGCTTCCGCGACCAGCGTCGTCGTGAAGCAGGGCAAGAAGATCGTGAAGACTTTGAAGAAATCGACAAAGTCCTCCGGAAAGACGAAGACCTGGACCTATACCTTCAAGGCACCGGCCAAGAAAGGGACTTACAAATACAACGTGACGGCAAAGGCCGGCGCAAAGGCTTCCAAAGCCAAGACGCTGACACTGAAAGTCACCAGATAAATACAGGAGATGATGATCGAAATGGCAAAACTGAAATATGAATCGCCCCTTGTAATTGTAGATGCGCTTGCTGCCGATTCCACGGTAGCAAGCTGTGCGGATACATCTCCGGGCCATACCCAGAATGACTGCGCGGTCGATTACCAGGGCCTTGCGCAGATCTGGAATGTTACCGGAGCCGGCTCGCCCTGCACGATGGATGAGACGGATATGGGGAATAAGAAGAGCAACGACGGCGTTTGCTACCATATCCCGACGGAAAGCATGCAGTATTTCGCATCATAAGGAGGCAGAGGCATGATGCTGCGGAATTGGGAGGCGGACAAAGCAGTTGTTCAAGACTTTTTTCGATTCGGTGATGTCCTGCTGGAGGTATCCGCTCCGGTCAGGCTTCGGGAGAACCTGAGGCTCTCCCTGTTCCGGACAGCGTTTCAGACGGCAGGCAAGCACATCCGGCTTGCCTGCCGTTTTGGACATATCGACCCGCCCAAAGAGCGGCCTGACCGGACCTGCGGATTGATGCAGTATTATTATCCTGATTCTCATTCCGGCCGGGAAGCCGGCACCGTCCTGGCCGGGCTGTTCCACAAAGCCAAAGACCACCACCTGCTTTGGACCATACGGGACAACGACGCGCCTGACAAAATGGAAGTCGTATTTGAGCCGGAGGGGGCAGAAGATTACCTGTCCTACCATGAACTGCTCAAACATATCGGGTTGCTCGAAATGCTGTCAAAGCGGCAGCATTTTGTGTTCCACAGCTGCTATGTAGGGACAGATCGCCTGCCAGCCGGCAGCGTGGCAGCAGGCGATGACGGCTCCGGGGCAGCCCTGGACACGGCTTCAGGCGATGACAGCCCCAGGGCCGCCGTGCTCTTCACGGGAAATTCCGGCATTGGAAAATCCACCCAGGGGGCGCTTTGGGAGAAGCTGGGACTGGGAGAGGTCATCAACGG
>CADBTO010000237.1 GCA_902797565.1 uncultured Lachnospiraceae bacterium | reverse complement strand
CACCGCGTTCCTGTTCCACCACGTTCTCCATCACAAGATCCACAGCCTTCATCATCCGGATCTCAACATTCATGGAGGCACGCTCATTCGGCCCGACCGTCTTCTTGAGTTCTTCCGGATTCATCCGGTACATCTGCGCAAGTTCCTTGATCCGGTTCTCGAAGTCCTCGTCTGTCGCCTCGATATTCTCCTGCTTCGCAATCTCCTCAAGGCAGAGGCTGGACTGGATCCGCTGCAGTGCCTCCGGACGCGACTGCTGCTTGAACGCATCCAGATCCATACCGGAGAACTGCAGATACTGCTGGAAGCTCATCCCGGTCTGTGCCAGGTTCTGGGCATATTCATTGATCATGCTATTGATCTGTGTATCAACCATTGCATCCGGAATATCCATCTTGGACTGGTCAATGATCTTCTTAAGCGCCTCATCTTCCTTGGCACGCTTCGCCTGGTCATCCTTGGCCTTCTGCAGCTGCTTCCGGACATCCTCTTTGTATTCCTCAACCGTATCAAATTCCGTGGTATCCTGGATATATTCTTCATCCAGTTCCGGCATCTCCTGTGTCTTCACTTCATGCACTTTCACGGCAAATACAGCAGGCTTGCCCGCCAGGGTTGGCTCATGATAATTCTCCGGGAAGGTCACATGGACATCCAGCTCATCCCCGGCACTCTTCCCAACCAGCTGGTCTTCAAAATTATCAATGAAGCTGTGGGATCCCAGTTCCAGTGCGTAATTTTCCCCCTTGCCGCCATCAAATGCCACGCCGTCAATCGAACCATCAAAGTCGATAATGACCGTATCGCCAGACTCCGCTGCGCGCTCTGCTGTCACAGTCCTGGCATTTGTCTTCAGCTGCCGGTCAATCTCTTCTTCCACATCCTCATCCGTCACGTCCACATTCACCTTGGTCACAGTGATGCCTTTGTACTCGCCCAGTTCCACACCAGGCTTGACCGCCACTTCCGCCGTAAAAATGAAAGGGCTGCCCTTCTCGATCTGTGTGACCGCAAAGCTGGGGCTGGAAACGATGTCCAGGCCGCACTCATTGTACGCTCCGGGATACTCCTGGTTGATCAGGATATTCGCCGCCTCCTCATAGAAGACCGCCGGCCCATAAATCTTTTCTACGACACTCTGGGGCACTTTCCCCTTCCGGAAACCCGGCACGGAGATCCGTGCCCGCTGGCGCTTGTATGCCTGCGCAATCGCTTTATCAAGCGCTTCTGCTTCCACTTCCACCACAAGCTTCGCCATGTTGTGCTCTAAGTTTTCAACCTTCACGTTCATTCTTGTACCACTCCTAAATGTTTGTTATGTGTGTCTGCAGCCCGGATCTGATGTCTGCGCTAACCAGTCGAATTTTTCCGTTTTTCCGCAGTCTCCGACTGCTCCATCATACTTCATTACAGACGAAACGGCATTATAACATAGTTTTTCGCAAATTTCAAGCCTAAAAGACAATGCTGCGTGCGATTTCCTGTTTCTTTTCCGCCCCGCACAAATATTCGATCAGTGCCAGTGCAAAGGGAATTGCTGTCCCAACCCCACGGCTGGTGATGATATTGCCATCCACTGCCACCGGATCAGCCACTGCCTCTGCCCCAGCAAGCCCCGATTCCATACCCGGATAGCAGGTTGCCCGCTTCCCTTCGAGGATGCCTGCCGCGCCCAGCACCGTCGGTGCCGCACAGATCGCGGACACGAGCTTCCCTTCTTTGAAGAAGTTCTGTACCGCTGCAATCACCCGCTCATCCTCCTTCAGGTAGTTGGTTCCCGGCATGCCGCCCGGCAGCACGATGCCATCATATGCGTCAAGGAATGCCTCCCCCAGCTTCCCGTCTGTTTCAAACGTAATCCCATGGGATCCCGTCGCCTTCTCCTCATCCTGGATGTTCAGCATATCCACCTGAATCCCCGCACGCCGCAGCAGATCCACCTGTACCAGCGCCTCAACCTCTTCACACCCCGATGAAACCATCATTGCTATCTTCGCCATTGTAATCCTCCCATGTAAGAACTCCTTGGTGCGCGCATTTCGCCCCGGCAGCGCGCTTCATTTTCGCAGCCTTCGCTGCTCAAATAAATCGCTCCAGTGACTGCGTGAGGATACTCCGCTTCGCTTCGTTCCTCACTACGTCCGGCGATCCCGCGCGCAGTCGGAGTTTGGATTTAGAACTCCTTGGTGCGCGCATTTCGCCCCGGCAGCGCGCTTCATTTTCGCAGCCTTCGCTGCTATCCGCGCACCGCCGGAGTTTTTCTGCTTGTATTACCATCGCCCTTGCGCTAAACTATCTGAAAATATATTTTGAAAGGAGACGATTGTATTATGTCCTACGAACACAATGCGGATACCACCGCTGCAGACCCAAAAAGCACGCGGCAAAGCACCGACCCTGCGGCCGGTACGTCCGATTCATCCCCTTCAACCATCGAGATCGAACGGAAGTTCCTGGTTTCCCGCCTTCCCGAAAACATTGAGGACTATCCGCACAAAACCTATACCCAGGGTTACTTGTGTACGCATCCCGTAGTACGGGTACGGCAGGAAGGGGACTCCTTCGTACTGACCTATAAAGGACGCGGCTTCCTGGCACGGGAGGAACACAACCTGCCCCTGACCGGGGAAGCCTTCCACCATCTCTTAGCAAAAGCAGACGGCAGGATCATCCAAAAAGAACGATACTTCATCCCCCTGGATTCCCAGCAAAACACAGCCGCCCCAAACAGCACCGGCAGCAGCCAGGCACCTGACGGGCTGACCATTGAACTGGACCGCTTCCAGGGCAGCCTCGCGCCCCTGATCCTTGCCGAGGTGGAGTTCCCCAGTGAGGAAGCTGCACGTGCCTTCACGCCGCCCGACTGGTTCGGCCAGGACGTCACCTTCGACGGGCATTACCATAATAGTACATTAAGCCAATACGGCCTGCCCTCATCCCCGCAGCCGGGTTGACTCATAACGCCTCCGGGTGTCCAGGCAGTGGATCAGCTCGGACAGACGCTGCTCCGGCGTACTTTTCTCCAGAACGATGTCCAGGGACGCCGCCATTGCGTCGATCACTGTATCTGACGCTCCCCTGGTCCGTTCCAGGTTCTTCAGGATCATGAACTTTTCATCAAAATTCCGGGTATCCAGAAATGCCATCAGTGTCTGCATATCCCCATCCGATTCCTGCGCCTGCTGTGGTATCTGTATATCCTGTGACTCTGGTACACGTCGGGATGCCGCTGAAACAGGTACCGTCTTGTGTGCCGGCACGGTATGCCGGATCCGCTGCCGCACATCCTGACGTTCCTCCAGCTCCTCCTGCCCGCCCTGCCGCAGCCCTTTGGGCTCTTCTACCAGCGTATGGCCCGCCATTCCTGCAGCAGGCGCCGCCCCGCCCCGACGGGCATCCGCTTCGCGGCTCGCTGCCTGCCACGCTCCGGCACCTGACGCAGTTTCCGATGCCGCACGCTCTCCCTGGAACGCCGACCGGACAGCACTCTCTCCTTCCGGTATCATCTGCTCCCGGAAATCCGACAGCGGCATCACAAACACCGTGTAATCATCGAACAGCCCCTGCATCACCACCATCTCTTCACCCGTGACGCTGTGTATGCCCCGGCAGAGGATCTGGAACAGCGTTCCGCTCTTGTGCCGGTACCGCATCCCTGTCTGGGGCTGCTGGAAAAAACTCCCTGAAGAATTCCTGTTCATCATCTGCATCTACGCCTCTCAATCTGCAAACTTTTGATCTTTCCTTGCAATTTTATGACGCATACTATAACATTATTGTAACAAAATTGTAAAGAAAAAATTTCAACGAATCCAGAATCTGTTACAAATTGACCAAATTTTTAAGGAATGGTGTTATATGGAATCATTTGCAAGCACAACCAGCCAACCGTCAGATAAAAATAAATCTGAAAATAAAAAAATGATCCAGAGGCAGGAACTTCTCGCTCTAAGCTATTATGAAAAAGCGGTTTTTACAGGCAGCCTGGAGCATATGCGCTACCGGATAGAGAAGACGATGCGTGCAGCCGAAAACGAAGAGGAAAAACCGGAAAAGCTGCTGCGCGCGACAATCTGGGAAGGCCCCTACGCATTCGACCACACGGCGGATGAAAAAAAGACCACCCACGAAGCAGCATTCTCCGAGGACGGTCTCTGTTCTCTTGTGGATTGGATGAATAGGCAGTTCATACACTTTTCCAACAGATAACCAAGGAGCTTGCCTCGCCATCCAATCAAATTAAATCAAAGATAAACTTCGTATTCATTTATTAAAAATCTACAGTTTTTGCAAGAAATAAATTCATCTTTTATCCCTAAATCAAATCAGGCACAGAAGCCATCCTGCTTCTATGCCTGAATACGTTTCTCAATCAACCCTCCGCAAGAAATGCCACGTCCGGTGAAAACTGCCGTTCAAAATCCTGCACCGGCATCGGCTTGGCAAAATAGAATCCCTGAAACATGTTACAGCCCTTCTCCACCAGGTCGTCCAGCTGCTCCTTGGTCTCCACTCCTTCGGTGATGACCCCCATATCCAACTGGTTCGACATCTCAATCACAGAACCCAGGATCGTGCTCGACCGTTCCGGATGCTTCGTCTTGCTGAGGAAGCGCATATCAATCTTCAGCACATCTGCCTCGATATCCTTGAGCATGGACAAGGATGAAAATCCCTTGCCAAAATCATCAATTTCAATCGTAAAGCCATTTTTCCGCAGTTTTTCCACCAACGGCAGCTGCTTCTCTTCGTCCGACATAAGCGCCGTTTCCGTAATCTCCAGCCGCAGCTGCTTTTTGTCAATCTGATATTTGTCCACCAGATGCTGGAACGTTTCATACACATCGATATAATAAAAATCCAGCGCAGAAATATTCACGGACACATACAGGTCTTTCATCTCCGTATATTTCCAACGTGCCAGAAGCGCAGCCGCCAGTTCCCAGACATAGGCATCCAGCTTCGCGATCAGCCCCGCATCTTCCAATATTCCGATGAATCGGAACGGCGGGACAATCTCCCCATTCGGCCGGATCCACCGTACCAATGCCTCCGCCCCCTGAACCTTGCCATCCTGGTCCACCTGAGGCTGAAGGAAGATATGGTATTCTCCATTCTTGAGCGTCCGGTCAAATTCACTGACCACCTGCTGCTTGTGGAGCATTTCCTCCATCATTGCATCGTTGAAATAAGCAAAACCCGTATTCCCGGAAGCCTGCAATGAGGACATTGCCACCACAGCACGGTCATACATCATGGCAATCGACATAGACGGATCCTGGATCTCATACACCCCCAGATGGACATTGACGTCAAACGCGCTGTCATTCAGGATCTTCTGCACCTTCTCCAGGCCTTTCAAAAACTTCTCTTCTGAGAAAATCTCCTTGGGTACACAGATTGCAAACTGATCCGCATGAACCCTGCCAAAAATCGTATTCGCATTTTCATAATCTCCGGCTATTCCGGCTATCTCCAGCAGAATACGATCTGAGCGCTCTGTCCCAAACAGACTGTTGATCAGATGGAACTGTACGATATTCGCCGCAATCAGATACCGGACCACATCCGGGGACTCTTCCAGAACCTGGCGCACCCTGCGGCCAAACCCTTCCCAGTTGTACAGCCCCGTCAGCGAATCATGAAGCCGGGAAATATTCCCTGCCTCCACCACTTCTTTCTCCGTCTTAATGTTTTTTTCCTTGAAACTGGCGCGTCTGGTTGTGATCATCTCGATCACGCAGGGAAAAATCGTCCCATCCGGCATTTTCAGACGCACAGGATTAGACTGGATATGGAACATCGTCCCCCGGAACAACTCGGATTTTTCCAGCCGGTTCCCGCTAAGGCACGCTTTGTAACTGCTGCAATCCGCACATCTGTGGTCTGT
>CADBTO010000236.1 GCA_902797565.1 uncultured Lachnospiraceae bacterium | reverse complement strand
GACGGTTGGAATGCTCTCTGGCTGCGGCGGCTCCGGTGGATCCGGATCCGGCGATGCGGGCAGCGAAGCAAGCAGCGAAGCAGGCAGCGAAGCAAGCAGCGATGCAGAGTCCGGTGAAGTTTCGACCGAAGGTGCATCGATCACGATCTTCAATTCCAAGATGGAGATTCAGGACCAGATGGAAGAGATGGCTTCGGAGTATTCAGAAGAGACAGGGGTGGACGTTGAGGTGTACTACTCCAGTGATACAGTGTCGGCTCACCTTTCCACACGTTATGCATCGAATGATCCGTACACCATTTCGATGGTAGACGCAAAAGACGTATATTCCCTGGCAGCAGAGCATGCGCTGGATCTGTCCGACCAGGATTGGGTGAAGAACACCACCCAGGCAATTAGCATTGACGGCAAGACCTATGGATTCCCGGTTTGCGTTGAGGCACGCGGGATCATCTATAATAAGGACGCGATCGAGAAGACAACCGGCGAGACCTTCGATCCTTCCACAATCAAGACAACCGAGGACTTTGACGCGATCTGTCAGAAGCTGGTGGACGGCGGAATGGCAGCGCCGACCGGGATTATGAAGGAAGACTGGTCGCTGGGCGCACACTTCCTGGCAGAAACCTATGAAGAGCAGGATGACGCACACGCATTTGTGACAGCGCTGCACGATGGTTCCCAGAAGATCGCCGACAATGCGACCTTCAATGCGATGATGGATACCTTTGATGTACTGATGAAGTACAACTATGCAAAGGATGCGGCAACTTCCGCAGAGCGCGAGGTGACAGAGCAGAAGCTGGCAGAAGGCGAGATCGCATTTATGTTTGGCGGGAACTGGGACTGGTCCGTACTGAATGCTTATGATTATAGCGAGAATATGGGGATGATGCCGGTTCCGCAGAATACCGATGGAGATTTTAATACGAAACTTGTCGGCGGCGGTTCCAAGTACTTCTTCATTGATTCTTCTGAAAATACTTCCGCAGCACAGCAGCAGGCAGCAAAAGACTTCCTGAACTGGCTCGTGAACGAAGAGGCAGGGCAGAAGTTCATCGTTGAGACCTGCGCACTGGTTCCGGCATTCTCCAATATTACACTGGAAGTCACGGATCCCCTTGGAAAGTCTGTTAAAGAATATGCGGATGCGGACAAGCTGACCCCGAACTACAACTATCTGCCGGATGACCACTATGCAAAGACGGGTGCTTCCTTCCAGAAGTATCTGGCTGGCGAAGCGGATCGCGCTGCATTTGGAGACGAGATCGACAGCTACTGGGCATCTGTAGAAGTTCCGGACGCACAGTAAAGGGCTGGACGGGGCATCGGGAATGATGCCCCGCCCTCTTTGAGAAAGGGGAATCTATGAAACGGAATACAATGAGCTATAAGGTGCAGCAGTTCCTGATCTTTGCTGGACCTGCAGCCCTGCTGTTTACGGCAGTGGTGATCGTGCCTTTTATTTATGGTATTTATCTGACATTCACCAGCTGGGACGGCGTTTCGGCATCAAAGCCTTTCGTTGGGCTTGCGAATTATGTGGGGGCATTTGCAGATGGTGATTATTGGATCGCGATGGGAAGGACGATCCTGTATTCGATCTTTTCCGTCATCCTGATCAATGTTTTCGCGTTTTTACTGGCGTATCTTGTGACCAGCGGGGTTAAGGGGCAGAACTTCTTCCGTTCCGGCTTCTTCATTCCGAACCTGATCGGCGGGATCGTTTTGGGTTATATCTGGAAATTCGTGTTCAACCGTGCTTATGTGGCAGTGGCCGGGGCGATTGCAGGCGGGACGGTGCCTTCGCCGCTCTCGACCACATCCGGTGCGATGTTCGCGCTGGTGACAGTATCCGTATGGCAGTACGCTGGCTATATGATGCTGATTTATGTTGCAGGTTTTATGAGCGTGTCTGACGCTTTGAAAGAGGCGGCGCTGATCGACGGCTGTACGCCGATGCAGGCGATGATGAATGTGACGATCCCTTTGATGCGGGCTTCGTTCGTGCAGTGCATCTTCCTGTCCATCACCCGCTTCTACGTGGTTTACGACGTGAACCTGTCCCTGACCAAGGGCGAGCCGTTCAACACTTCCGTGATGGCGGCAATGCACGTGTACAACCAGGCATTCACATACAAGAACTATGGCCTGGGCCAGGCTGAGGCATTCATCCTGTTCCTGGTCTGCGCAATCGTTGGTATTACCCAGGTTTACGTTGGGAAGAAAGGGGAGGTGGCTGCATAATGGAAAGCGAAAAGGCCCTGAAAAAGAAAAAAATGATGCACCTCGTTATGTGGATCATCCTCCTGGTGTTGTTCCTCTATGCGGTGATGCCCTTCCTTCTGGTCATCATCAACGTGTTCAAGACAAAGGCGGACATCACGACCAACCCGCTGGCGCTGATTGGCGAACATGGCTTTACCTTAAAGAACTTCCCGGAGGCAATGCGGAAGATGAAGTTCTGGACGGTGTTTGGAAACTCTCTGATTGTTACGATCTGCGCAACGGCGATTACGATTCCTGTGTCTGCGATGGCGGCATTCGTGATCGTGCGGAATGGAAAGTGGAAGGCAAGCATCATCCTCTTTGGCCTGATGGTGGCTTCTATGGTTATTCCGTTCCAGGTGCTGATGGTTCCGCTGGTATCCGTATACGGCGGTATCTTCAATGTACTGAACAGCAGGCTGACGCTGATCCTGATGCACGTCGGGTTCTCCGTTTCAATGGCAACGTTTATGTTCCACGGCGCAATCCATACGAATATTCCTCTGGAACTGGAGGAAGCGGCGTATATTGACGGATGTACCCGGTGGGGGACGTTCTGGCGGATTATCTTCCCGCTGCTCAAGCCTACGATTGCAACGGTGGCGATCATTGATGCGATGGCATTCTGGAATGACTACCTGCTTCCTTCGCTCGTGCTGAAGAAGAAGGAACTGTACACGATTCCGATTGCAACCCAGGCATTCTACGGGACGTATTCAACCGATATCGGCCTGGTGATGGCGGCGCTGCTGCTGGCAATCCTGCCGATCCTGATTCTGTATGTCTTCCTGCAGCGGTATATTGTAGAAGGTGTGACTTCGGGCGCGGTAAAGGGGTAAGCCTGAGTCAGGAAGTTAATACACATAGGAACCGGCTCGCTCCGGTTCCTTTTTTTCGCTTTTTCAGAAGAGGAGAAAAAATATGCAAAGCCAGATGTTGATGGATGCACGCAGCTATGAGCAGGAAGCGGGGAAAAAAATCACGCCGGAACAGCGGCCTGCCTTCCATTTGGTTTCCCGCTGCGGGTGGATGAATGACCCGAACGGATTTTCGTATGCGGACGGGGCATATCAGATGTATTACCAGTATTATCCCTATGCGTCCCATTGGGGGCCGATGCACTGGGGGCATGCAAAGTCGCAGGACCTGCTGCATTGGGAGTATCTGCCCTGCGCCCTGGCACCGGATATGCAGTATGATAAAGACGGATGTTTTTCCGGCAGCGCGGCGACTCTCCCGGACGGACGTGTGCTGCTGATGTACACGGGCGAGGAGAAGAGGGGGCAGGCGGAGTTCCAGCAGCAGTGCGTCGCAGTGGGGGATGGGGTTGATTTTGAAAAATACGCGGGCAATCCCGTGATCGACCGGACGAAATTGCCGGCGGATGCCAGTACGCACCATTTCCGGGATCCGAAAATCCTTTTGAAGAAAGATTTTGCCGGCGGGGATGGCTATTATATGGTAGCGGTCAACCAGACCGGGGACAAGAACGGGCAGGTGCTGCTGTTTTCCAGTGAGGATGGATTCCAGTGGAAGTTTGAGACAGTACTCATACGGGGGGACGGACGCTTCGGGCAGATGTGGGAGTGCCCGGATTTCTTCTCATTGGATGGAAAGGAAGTGTTTTTGACCAGCCCGCAGGATATGCTGCCGGAAGGTTATGAATACCACTGCGGTGACGGGACGCTCTGCATGGTTGGGACACTGGATCATGAAACGATGCATTTTACGGAGGAGCATAACCAGGCGATTGATTACGGGATCGACTTCTATGCGCCGCAGACGGTGCAGACGCCGGATGGCAGGCGGGTCATGATTGGCTGGATGCAGAACTGGGATGCCTGCTCGATCCGGGATGAGGACGCGCCCTGGGCGGGGCAGATGAGTCTGCCGCGGGAACTGTTCATGAAAGATGGCCGGCTTTGCCAGCGGCCGCTGCAGGAATATGAGGCACTTTTGGAAGAACGGGTTTCTTATGAAAACGAGGTATTTGCGGGCGGAGCGATGCGGGAACTGGAAGGGGTTTCCGGCAGGGTGCTGGATCTTTCACTTGAGATTTCGCCGGTGGATGAGGCGGACCTGTACCGCAGGTTTGAAATCCGTTTTGCCTGCGACGGGAAGCATTATACGGCACTGTCCTATGAGCCGGATGAGGGCATCCTGCGGATTGACCGGTCATTTTCTGGTTCACGGCGTGCGATTCTTCACCAGCAGTGCTGCCAGGTGAACGGAGACCGCAGGAACGTGCAGCTGCGGCTGGTTTTGGATCGATACAGCGTGGAGGTTTTTGTAAATGGCGGCGACCAGGTCATGACGACGGCGTTTTACACGGATCTTTCTGCAGAAGGAATCCAGATGGGGGCATTTGGCGGAGCCGGTGCCAGGGCAGATGTATTGGCGTGTGAGTATACTGGTTAAACAGAGCGCGATGGTGCAGCAGGCATCATCGCGCTTTTTTTCGGAAATGCTTTACTTTATCGCCGGATGTGGTATGATGGACAGACAGGGTGCTGCGGGGCATGTGTTTGGAAGCAGCGTGGCAGGGTGCCCTTTGCTGACAGGGAGGTGGTAGCTGTGAGATCAAATTCAAATAAGGTTGGCTTCAGGATCGCACTGCTGATCGGAATCGTGGAGATTCTCGCGATGACGGTGCTGTTTCTTGTGATGAACGGGAACCTGACGAAGGTACTCGAAGACAAGGCAGTCCGGGATATGAATGTAATCGCGCGGGACAGGGCACAGATGATCGAAACCTATATCAGTGGATGCTGTGATTTCCTGAGCGGCTACAGCAAAACCACCGAAATCCGCGAGGTGCTTGCGCATCCGGATGATCCTGCATATATCCAGGCGTCAAGGGAGCAGACAAAGCTTTTTGCACAGGGTGAGGACAATATCGAAGGGCTGTATGCCGCGCAGTGGGATACCTATGTGCTGGCACATATCAACCCGGATTCGGTGGACAAAACCTTCCGGGATGCGGATTCCGCCAAAAAGCTGGAAGAAATGATCCGCGCCCATGTGGGCGCGTTCTGTACCGGGATTGTGATGGCGCCGGTTACGAAAAAAATGGTGATCCCGATCTATGCGCCTGTATACGATGACGAAGGCGAGATGGCAGGTTTCGCCGGGGGTGCGTTCTACACGG
>CADBTO010000235.1 GCA_902797565.1 uncultured Lachnospiraceae bacterium | reverse complement strand
TGCGCATTCTTGTCCACGATCGCAACGCTCGGCTGTGCCAGGATACTAATACTAGGAGATATGAGTTCATAGTCATGCGGATAGGATTCCAGTGTTGCAAGTGCCTCATTCTCCCAGGCAATGAAGACATCTCCTTGCCCGTTTTCCACGAACGTCGTCGTTGCGCCGCGGGCACCGGAGTCCATGACCGAAACATTCGCATAAAGCTTTGACATAAAGTCTTTGATTTTGGACTCATCGCCATTAAACTTCTCGCTGGCATACTGCCAGGCTGCCAGGAAGTTCCAGCATGCGCCGCCGCTGCTCTTTGGATCTGGTGTGATGACATCCACGCCATCCTTGATCAGGTCGTCCCAGTCCTTGATCCCTTTCTCGTTGCCCTTTCGAACCAAAAATACAATCGTGGATGTATAAGGCGAGGAATCCTTGTCAAATTCCTTCAGCCAGCCCGGCTCGATCAGCCCTGCCTGCTCGATCATCGTGATATCATGTTCGAGGGCAAGTGTCACGACATCCGCCTGCGCACCCTCTACCACGGAACGCGCCTGTCCACCGGAGCCGCCATGGGACATCACGACCTCAACTTCTTTGCCTGTCTCTTTTTTATAATGCGAAACGAAATCTGCATTATACGCTTCATACAGTTCCCGGGTCGGATCATAGGAAACATTGGTTAGTTTCAGTTCTCCTTCTGCTTGTCCGCCCGATGATGCACTGCCGCCGCCTGTGCCGCCGCACGCCGTTGCCGAAAAAGCAAGGGCAGCGGTCAAAAACAGGGCAAGCCCCTTTTTCCAGCCCGCTTTATGTTTCAAGAAAGTCTTCATATCCTTTTTCATCCTTTCATCAGCCTTTATGTCATCATGCGTCTCGTCATAAAACTTCGTGTCATAAATCTTCTTGTCACAAAAATCCGTGCCGTTCCAGTTCTGCTACCAGATGATCCACACATTCCTCTAAAGATGCCTGGGATGTATCAATCACACACTGTGGATCTTCCGGCACCTCATAGGGGCTGGAGATCCCCGTGAAACGGGCAATCTTCCCTTCCCGTGCCTTTTTGTAGAGTCCCTTGATGTCCCGCCGTTCGCATTCTTCCAGCGGTGTGGAGATATAGACCTCAAAGAAGCTGTCGTCCCCCACAATCTCCCGTGCGCTTCTCCGGTCTGCCACCAGCGGGGAGATAAACGCAGTCAGGACGATCAGCCCGGCGTCGTTCATCAGTTTTGCCACTTCAGCAAGCCGCCGGATATTCTCACTGCGGTCCGCCTTGGAAAAGCCCAGGTCTTTGTTCAGTCCCATCCGGATATTGTCACCGTCCAGGAGCATCGTATGTTTTCCGAGCGCGAACAGCCGTTTTTCCAGCGCATTTGCGACCGTGGATTTTCCGGATCCGGACAGGCCCGTGAACCAGAGCGTAATTGCTTTCTGCTCGTTCCGCTGCTCCCGTGCCTTCCGGTCCACATCTGTCTTCTGCCAGGTCAGGTTTTCCTGCCCGGTTCGAATTGCATCGACCATGCCGCAGCAGCTGGTCTGGTTTGAGATCCGGTCGATCAGGATAAACCGGCCCATTTCCTGGTTATCTGCAAAGCGGGAAAGCACGATGGGTTCCGCAGCAAGGATTTCGCAGACGGCAATTTCATTTTTGACAATTTCCGATGCATCAATCCGGTCTCCTGATACCACGTCGATCCGCGAAATGACATGCAAAACGCTGCAGGGCACCATCCGGGTTCCCAGCTTCAGGTAATACCCGCGCCCCGCGATCAGCGGCACATCGTCCATCCACAGCACCTTTGCCAGGAAGCAGGATGCGATGGACAGGAAGCCGTCTGTTTTTTGTGCCGACAGGACGCAGCCCCGCGAAACGTCCACTTCCGTATCCAGGCAGAGCGTCACTGCTTCTCCGCGGCTTGCTGTATCCCGGTCCTGATCCAGGCACAGGATGCGGCTGACCCTTGCCTCCTCTCCGGATGGAAGCACGCGTATCAGATCTCCCTTTGCCACCTGGCCGGATGCCACCTCCCCTGCAAACCCGCGGAAGGACAAATCCGGCCTTGCCACGCGCTGTACAGGCAGGAAAAAATCCTGTGTCTGCACATCCTCAGAAACATCCACCGTTTCCAGGTATTCCAGCAGGGAAGGGCCTGTGAACCAGGACATCTGGCTGGAACGCTCCGTTACATTGTCCCCGGCAGTCGCGGAAACCGGAAGGATGTACAGGCTTTTAGGCTGGAATTCTGTCATAAGGTGGCAGATATCCTCATAAATCTTTGCAAACGCGTTTTTCTGATAGCCCAGCAGATCCATCTTGTTGACCGCAAACACAAAATGCCGGATCCCCATCAGGGCACAGATCCGGGCATGGCGCCTGCTCTGGGTCAAAAGGCCCTGCCGCGCGTCTACAAGGAGAATGGCGAGCTGCGCGAATGAGGCACCTACTGCCATATTACGGGTATACTCTTCATGCCCCGGCGTGTCCGCCACAATAAAACTGCGGTGTTTCGTCGTAAAGAAGCGGTATGCCACATCGATCGTAATGCCCTGCTCCCGCTCCGCCATCAGCCCGTCCAGCAGCAGGGAATAGTCGATCTTTCCGTCTGCGGATCCGGCTTTCGAATCCAGAAGCAGGGCATTCTCCTGGTCTGCGAACAGGAGTTTCGCGTCATACAGCAGATGTCCGATGAGCGTGGATTTCCCGTCATCCACACTGCCGCAGGTAATGAATTTCAGCAAATTTTCTGTTGCCATGGCTCAAAAATATCCCTCCCTCTTCCGCATCTCCATACTTGCGCTGCCGCCATCCGAATCGATGACCCTGCTTGTCCGCTCCGAACTGGTGCTTGCCAGGGTCTCCCGGATGACTTCCGGCAG
>CADBTO010000234.1 GCA_902797565.1 uncultured Lachnospiraceae bacterium | reverse complement strand
TGCTTACAAATCCATTCGAAAAAGCGATGGAAAAAAAGTCCTTGTGGGAGTGGCGCCTGTTGCAACGAAGTCCAATGAAATGGTCGGTGCGGTGTGTATTGAATATGATGCGACAGACCTTGAAAAAGCGATTGCCGGTATGAAGCAGAAGGTCATGCTGGTGGCGGTGTTTCTGGTCGTGCTCTGTTCTGTTGTGATTTCCTTCGTGATGCGGGGAATCCTGCGCGGAATGAATAAGGTTAATCAGAAGATTAAAGATATTCTGGAAACGGATGGGGATCTGACGCAGAAGATCGAGTTCCATTCTTCCGATGAAGTCGGAATGATCGCCGGAAACGTAAATTCCCTGTTAGACCATATCCGGACGGTCATTACCAATATATCGGAAAATACCGGCCAGTTAAACCACTATCTGATGCTGAGCAGCGAGAGTGCGGATCGTTCCACCAGTCAGATGCAAAGAATTTCAGATAATGTCCTTCAGATGAGTTCCGCCATGCAGGAAACGATGGCGAGCGTGCAGGAAGTGGACGCCGCGATGAGCCGTATGAATGAATATGTCAAGATGATGGACGGAACCGTGGCAGATGGTACGGAGCGTGCTTCGGCGATTGATAAGAAAACGTCGGAACTGGTCATGGAGACGCAGGCGAAATCAGAAGAAGTCGAGAGAATGGCGGCCGAAATTGAAAATTCTTTGAAAGAGAAGCTGATGTCTTCAAATCAGGTGGAAAATATCGGGCAGCTGACAGATAAGATCCTAGAAATTTCTTCCCAGACGGAGCTTCTGGCGTTAAATGCTAATATCGAGGCGGCCAGGGCCGGAGAAGCAGGGAAGGGATTTGCAGTGGTTGCCAGTGAGATCGGAAAACTTTCGCAGGATACGACGCAAAGCGCGGAAGAGATCCGGAATATCAGCGAAGTGGTGTTGTCTACGGTCCATGATCTGGCGGAAGAGGCAGAACGGATGCTGGTCTTCCTGAATGAGCAGACGTTATATGGATACCAGCAGCTGATCGAAACAGGAAACCAGTACAGTGATGATGCAGGCAATTTCCATGATCTGATGGGCAGCTGTATGGAACAGTCCGAGCACTTGTCAGGAGAGATTGACCGGATGAAGAGTTCCATGTCCGGGATTTTGGCGGCTGTGGAAGAGAGTACCAGCAATATTGCGAGCGTGATGGAAAGCGTGGCGGATCTTTCGAGGGATCTGACGGATAATAAGGAGCAGTCAGAAAATAATCTGGAAGCCACAGACAATCTTGCAAATGAAGTTCATAAATTTATCATCTAAGGGGGGATATAAATATGAAGAAAATTTTTTTCACGAGGATTGCGGGGCTGATGGTGCTTGCCATCGTATTTGCCATGACAGGATGCGGGAACCGTGATATGATCGTCCTGACACCAAATGGAGATGCGATCATTCAGGCAGATGGAACAAGCAACCAGTCCGTGCAGACGGGCAGCAGCCAGACAGCTTCTGCTTCAAAAACGAGTACGACAGACACGAAACAGGAAACGGAAAAACCGGCGCCCGGTGAAAAGTCTTCGGGCGGCGGTTCTTCCGGCAGCGGTCTGATCCGGGTAGGGTTTGCGGAAGTTGGTACGGAGGCTGGCTGGCGGCTGGCACATGCACAGTCTATGAAGGAGGCTTTTTCAGAGGCGAACGGGTATCAGCTTGATTTTGTGGACTGTAATAATGATCTGAAGACGCAGGTGGAAGCCGTACAGAAATTTATTGATGACAAGGTTGATTATATTGTGCTGGATCCGATCATCGAGGATGGTTATGACGACGTGCTGAAAAATGCGCAGGCTGCAGGGATTCCGGTCATCGTGACGGATCGGAATATCAGTGCGGACGAAAGCCTGTACGCGTGCTGGGTTGGTTCAAACTTTGTGCAGGAAGGGATTGATGCGGCAAACTGGCTGGTAGAAGATCTGAAGAAAAAGGGAAGGGACTCGGAAGACATCAATATTGTGACGATTTTAGGTACGAATGGTGCTTCTGCGGCCACGGGGAGAACGGAAGGCTTTGAAAAAGTGGCAAAAGACCAGCCGCATTGGAAGCTTTTGGACAAACAGTCCGGAGACTTTTCGAAAGCCGGCGGAACGGCCGTGATGAAAGTGTTTTTGAAACAATATGATGATATTGATGTTCTGGTATGCCAGAATGATGACGAGGCATTTGGTGCGATCGAGGTTCTGAAGGATGCAGGTCTGACCTGCGGGCCGGAGGGTGACATCATCCTGATCTCTTATGATGCGACAGGAGATGGCTTTAAGGCGATGATTGCCGGAGATATCAATGTGGATGTTGAGTGTAATCCTTTGGCAGGGCCTTTTGTGGCAGATCTGATCCAGAAGCTGGAAGCAGGGGAGAAGGTCGATAAGATCCAGTATCTGGAGGAAGGGGTCTTTCCGGCTGAGACAGCAGAGGAAATCCTGCCGAGCCGGGCGTATTAAAACATACAGCATAGGAAGAGAGACGTATTATGATTAAAAATGAAAAACTGAAATGGATCAATATTCTTTTTTGGCTGGCATCTGTTGGTGCCATGATCGGACTGATGATTCTTTGCGGCAGATATATGGATGACAGTAATGCAGGAATGCTTTTTGAATTTGTCATTATCACGGTTGTGACACTGGCTTTTTTGTATCTGATCTCAGGGAAGAAGACCTTTACCTTTCTGAACAATCAGACCGGGTATACGGTCAAAATGCTTCTGCCAACCCTGATCTTTTCTGCCGTGTTCGGTTTGTTTGGGGTGATGGCGTACTTTATGGATAAACCTGCGCTGCAGAAAAACTGGGTATTGAATCTGGTGATTTCAGCGGTCACGATGTTTCTGGTAGGGGTTTATGAAGAAGGATGCTTCCGGGCCTGCGCCTGCGATGCACTGTTGCCTGTATTAAAGAAAACAAAACATCCGTTCTTTTGGACGGCGCTTATTTCGGGGCTCTTGTTTGGCTATGTCCATGTGGTCAGCGTTGATTTCTCGGATCTGCAGCAGACACTGCAGTTTTTCCTCAAAATTTTGAATCTGCTGATTGCAGGTGCAACGTTTATGATCTTGTATTGGAAGACGAGGAATTTGCTGGGACTGGCGATTATCCATGGATTAAATGATTTTCTGCCGGATTTTTTGAACCAGATCTTTTTGTTTAAGAACAATGAAGATTCAGGAGCTTATACCACTGGAGAAGCCAGCACCACCATTGTTTATGTGATTCAATTCGTGGTGGAGATGATATGCTTTATCTATGTCTATAGAAAGGTCGCCACAACGATCGATTATCAAAAGACATTAGAAGAATGGTAAGATACAGTGATTATCAATACGGGACAGCGGACGGATATCCCGGCCTTCTATGCCGCGTGGTTTGCAAACCGGCTGAAGGAAGGGTTTGTCTGCGTCCGCAATCCCTATAACCCGAACCAGGTCAGCCGTTACGTTCTTGACCCGTCCGTGGTGGATGCCATCGGCTTCTGTACAAAGAATCCTGCGCCGATGTTTCCATATATGGGACTGCTGAAAGATTACGGGCAATACTGGTTTGTAACGATCACCCCATACGGGCGGGATATCGAGCCCAATGTACCGGACAAACATCGTTTGCTCGAAAACTTCAAAAAGCTGTCTGATATGGTTGGTATCCATTCGGTTGGCTGGCGCTATGATCCGATCTTCCTCTCAGAGCGGTACACGATGGATTATCACATCCGTGCCTTTGAGCAGATTGCTCTGGCACTGGATGGCTATACGGAAACCGCGGTGATCAGCTTTATTGACCTGTATCCGAAGGTCCGGCGGAATTTTCCGGAGGCGCAGGAAGTGGAGGCAAAGCAGCGGCTGACGCTGGGCAGGGAGCTGATTTCGATCGCTGCCGCGCACGGCATGACGGTCAGGCCCTGCGCCGAGGGTGATGGACTTGCTGCGTTCGGAGCGGACTGCCGCGGCTGTATGCGGGTCAGCGACTATGAAAAGGCGATCGGCAAGCCGCTGGACGTACCGAAAAAGAAAGGTGCAAGAGCGGAATGCGCATGTTACCTTGCCTGTGATATTGGAGCGTATAACACATGCAGACACCTGTGTAAATACTGTTATGCGAATGAGGAACCCTCGAAGGTGATGGCGCAGAGCCGCCAGCACGATCCCGGCTCACCGTTTCTGATCGGAGGCTTTCGGGATGGCGATAAGATCCACGACGTACCGCAGAAGTCGTGGATTGATGGGCAGGCGAGGTTTCTGTTTGAATAGGATCAGAAGTTTTGAATCATTTCCGGCAGAGCCTTGCACATTCTAAGCGGAAGGGGGAGATTTGCATCTCCCCCCTTCCGCGTTTATTCCGGAGCTGCCGAAAAGAGAATGCCGAAAAATCCGACCGGTGGCTCACTGGTTACATCTTCGGGATACGGAATCCCGCTTTTGTCATGCTGTCTGCGAAGTCTGCGGTGGACATGCCCGCCCGTTTGGCGGCACGATCCAGCATCATATCTCCGTCCTGGACATAAGTAAACAGGTTCACGCGTGTTGCATTATTGACTGCATCCCCGATCTGCTGGTCAATCTCCGTTTTGAACAATTTCATCCAAGCACGTTCCATATTTGGATACCTCCTCTTCAAGCTTCCAGATGCCTTTTGCAGGATTTCAAAGATGTCTTGGTCCTTTGGATGCTTTGAAACTGCGCGGAATCCCGCGTACTTTGGCCCATCCAGCTCCCTGGTCACGACAATTTGGATCGGGAAGTCCACTTTCCAGCCATTGACGTGGTAGATGCCATTGGCCGCGCCCGGCACGGCGTGCCGTCCCAACCTCCGTCCGTTT
>CADBTO010000233.1 GCA_902797565.1 uncultured Lachnospiraceae bacterium | reverse complement strand
TCAGACACCTGTGACTGGTTTTCCACCTGATAGGCGTGGGACCGTTTCCGCCGCATCGAAACAGCTGCCACAGATGGAGACGTGCCAACCGCGCCGATCGGCTCAATTCTCATAGACATTGGACTGTATCACCTCCTTATGAAGATAGAATGGAAATCTCCGGTATTTCGAAAACACTGTTCCAACGCGCAGTTCTACAACGGCACATCAATGTTCTCTACACCTGCAAAGACTTCCTGCAGCATAGACAGGTATTCCTGATAAATCTCCTCATTCGAAAGTTCGGATAATACCTTTGCCACACTGCGATAGTACCATGCCTGCTCCCACTCATCTTTCATATTGAACTTCTGCCAGATGCTCCTGCCTTCCTTCCGGAAATCCCGGACAGTGGAGCGCATATTGGACACCTTGTCCGCCAGCATGATCAGTTTCGCCTCGCGCGGAGCGTCTTTCTCCCGGCGCAGATTCTCTGCTTTCCGGATTTTCCATGTCGCTTCGCGCGGAAGGTCGTTCCGCTTATTTTCCGATTCCATGCAGACCAAGTCCGCAATCCGGTCTCCGAACACCGCCCGGATATCCGATGCCGTAAATTCCGTGTCTTCCACCACATCATGCAGCGCTGCTGCCGCAATCACCGCAGCATCCGTCGTCATGCGCGCCACAAGCATCATCGTTTCCATAGGATGCGCGATATAGGGGATTTTGTTGCCCTTTCGAACTGCGCCCCTGTGCGCGACCGCCGCAAAGCGGATCGCTTTTTCCTGCACAATCGCATCTTTCCTGCCTTTTTCCACATATTCCGGGAAAATCTCACTCAGCCCTGCCGTAATCAGGGCGTCCACATATTCTTTCGCGCGATGCGGATCTTTGTCCATTTCCGGAGCAACGCCCGCAAAGTCATAATACCTGCAATGGAAATGCTCCGGTGAATCCCCGATCATAGACAGCGGACAATCCGCGCACAGCACCACATCCCTGGGAAGCACCGCGTGAATCGCCCTGCAATAATAATTCCCTGCTCCGTCCTTTGGTGCCCTATGGTCACAAATCTGGTATGAAATCTGCTGGTCCTTGTGTATTCTCTGCATATCCACCTCCCGTTGGTGCACATTATTCCGGATGCTCAAAACGCATACTGAATCCACTGGAACATGTTTCCATATATACTTTTCATCATTCCGCCTAGCAGGATCGACATCAGGATCGTAGACATGATCCCTTCAAAAAACATCGTCAGGAACACCGTATAATACTTTTTCGTGTCCGAAACGACCAAAACACTTGCATAACCCAACATATACGCCAGGCTTCCCAGAGCGGATGCCGCCATCATCACCAGGAAGCCAAGAACCGTCCCGCCAATTCCGCCAACCGCGCAGAAGAACGCGGAAACCAGCCCCGCCAGCCCCAGGAAAAACCACCTGGTTCCAGTAATCGCAAGACTCTGGGCATAGGTCATAGGCTGCCCGAACATGACTTTCGCGCAAAGCATAATGATTCCGGACAAACCGAAGACCATTCCGGCAAAATACAGCAGCCCGAAAAAGACCAGCTGCAGAAACAGCTCTCCCATCCCATAGCCAAACCCATAGAACGTGGACGATACGCCGACTGTCACAAGAATCAGCGCCAGCAGGATTTCCACCAAAGACGCAAGAACCATCGTCATATTCTGCGTCATATCATTCCGGTCATATAACCCTTTGACCAGGCCAATTGGATCCGTAAAGTATTTCGGGATGCTGGTAAAGCAGTTTTTGATCGCTGCCCCCACCGGCGAAGGGGCTGCCGGCTGCCCGTAGCCTGCCTGGCCTCCATAGCCGCCTGCCTGGCCCGCTCCTGCTCCGTACGCTCCGCCTGCCGCTCCCGGCTGGCCATAGCCTGCCTGGCTGCCGCCGTAGCCGCCCGCCTGGCCTGCTCCCGCCCCGTACGCTCCGCCTGCCGCTCCTGGCTGACGGACTCCTGGCTGGCCAGCGCCGTAACCAGCCTGGCCCGCTCCAAACGCTCCCGGCTGGCCGCCTGCCTGGCCGCCGCCATAGCCGCCTGCAGCACCTGTGGCTCCCGGCTGACCGGGGGCACCCTGCGGCGCGCCGGCTCCGCCCGCCTGCTTACAGGTGCACAGCTCTCCGTCCTCCAATACTTTCCCGCAATAGATACAATAACGTTTCATATTGAGAACTCCTAATTCTTTAATATCTTCCATACAGGGAATTGTTGTATGCCCCGCAGATCAGATTCGTGTTCTTGATCAGGATGTGGAATCCAATAAATACACCCACGCCTGCAAGCGCCGCGCCAAACACGAGCCAGAGCAGAACCGTGGTCCCGGTCTCTTCGATATACAGTCCGTAACGGGGCGCATTCGCACGAAGCCGCTGCTCATAGTTGTACCAGAAAATGTACTGGTAGATCCCGCAGGTCACAATGGTCAGCAGGAAGAACTTCCAGAAGCCCGGCGTCTCCTGACCATCCCCGGCACATGCCACATTCACGTCTTCGATCATTTTATAATACATCCATAACGGGTAGATCCCGCAGGTCACGAGGCCTAACAGGATGTATGCCACCAGACTGTAGTCCGTTTTCAGCGGTCCCTGATTCTGCATCCCATAGCCTGCATACTGTCCCTGCGGAGCCTGCTGGTACGCACCTGGATTTCCCTGGTTATATGCGTCCTGCTGATACGCATTCTGCTGGTATCCATTCTGATTATAACCGTTCTGGTTATAACCATTCTGCTGATAACCATTCTGCTGATACTGGTTATTGTTACCGTAATTATTGCCATTAAAGTTATTATCCATAAACACCGCGCTCCTTTGCCACTTTATGGTATCCGATATATAAAAATCTACCCCCGTCACTTCTGTGACGAGGGCATTGGTGGGAGAAGATGGATTCGAACCATCGAAGCTA
>CADBTO010000232.1 GCA_902797565.1 uncultured Lachnospiraceae bacterium | reverse complement strand
CGACGGTCCAGCTCTTTTTTATTCGGGCTGTTTTCATACTCCCGCAGGATCCGGTCGCGCTCCTCTTTCGGCGTTTCCTTCCGGATGCCCAGGACATTGTACCGGATCTGCTGCATCGCTTTCGGTACCGAATTAAGGAGATGTACCATAACAGCCCCCTGCTCGCCGCAATCCCACTGCTCAAAATCAGACGGCAGCTTGCCATTCAGGATCACACGCCGCTTCCCGTCTTTTACGTCAGGCTTCTGCAGCATATTGGCAAGCCGGACTTCTTTTTCAAACGGCTCCAGCCGCTTTTTTGCCGCTTCCCGCATACGGCGCAGCTCTTTTTCGATTGCATCGGCCGGCTGCCCTTTCCGGATGGCCTCCTGCTGCGCTTTCCGGATGGCTGCCTCCTCCTTCTCCTGCGCATCGGCCAGCCTTTTCTGCACTTTTTCCAGCCTTGCCGCTGCCTTCCGGTTCACCTTCTGCGTCTCGTTTTCGTCCAGTCCATTCCCTTCTTCTTCATCTTCCGCCACTCTCCGCGCCTGCTGCTCGATTGCCATGCCCGGCATGCCAAAGTCTCCCAGAAGATCCATGACCTCCCGGTAATCCTTCAGATGCTCCACATTGCGGCCCGAATACTTTTTCAGGAGTTCATACGGAAAAGTCTGTTCCACATTGGTCATGATCCCATATCCGTTGATAAACGCATTCGCAAATGCCGGAGAAAGAATTTTCTGGACATCGATGGGATGGCCATAAGAAGCAAAATCCCCGATTGCATTCAGTGCCTGACGGAAGATCGTGTATGTATAATCGACCACCTGGTACAGCGCATCAACAAAATGTGCTTCTTCCGCACGCTGCTGCACCTCTGTATAGTCCGCCCCCTTATTCCCGTTGTCCAGCGTATGGCACAGGTTTTCGTTCATCTCCAGAATCTCATTGTCCGTCATCCCGCGAAACAGCTCGCTTGACAGCGCAATATCCAGCCGTTCGATCTGGTCGCCTGAGTCATAGAAATTTCCTACGGCATCCGGGGCGAATCGTTTGGAATAGATCCCCCATTTCCCGGACCGGTTCTTCCTCTGCGCAGCAATCTTCTTGCTCAGATCTTTGCGGACCAGGTCATCTTTTTCCAGAAGATACGTCATCGTCAGCGACAGTGCCCCGATCCCGCCTGATATAGCCTGTTCTGCAGTCAGTTTCTTTCCTGCCAGCTTCATCGGATCCACCCGCCCGCCCAGGTGCTTTTCCGGCAGATGGTACTTCGCTTCGCGTTCCAGCTCTTCCACAAGCTCCCTGCAGACATCCCGCCGCTCGCGCGCCTGCTGCTGCTTCTCCGCTTCCCGGTTTTCCAAGACTTTTTGCAGCGCCGCCTCCGCAGCAGCAAGTTCCGCCTGTTTTTGCGCGCGCGCTTCCCTGCTGATCCCGTTCGTAATCTCAGACTGCACCTTCTGCACCGCCGCCTCTGCCTTCCGGTATTCCTCTGAATTCTTGAAGTCCTCCGGATCGTTCGAAATACGGCAGACCTTGCTCTCAAACGCTGCATTGTAGCTGTCTTCCGGCGGAACAAGGGTTGGCTTGACACGTCTTCCCGCTCCGACTTTTCCCACGCCCGTCACATCAATGCCAAAATCCTGCAGGTTTTTCCCAAGATAAAAGCTTGCCCGCAGGAGTTTCGAGAGCATCCGCTTCTCCGGCCGGTCCTCGATGCTCGTATTCATGGAAAGTTCATCGTCATAATGCGTCCGGTAATACGGGTTCGTGATGATCAGCTTCCGAATGCGGTAGAACGCATTGACAGCCTTTACACGCTCCAGGGTCTGCAGTACCTGCTCTTTCATGGACAGTTCTTTTCCCTTGCCCTGCGCCTGAAGCTGCTCCTTGTTATCGAAACTGTCCAGAAATCCGGGAGACTGCTCCAGCATTCGCTCATAGATCTCCACCAGCTTTCCGTCATCTTCGAAACGCTTCGCATTCTTTACCAGCTGCGCGTCATTCAAAAGCTGGATATTCCCATACCGGATCGAAAGAAGGCGTTCCGTCATCCTGGAAAGCAGTTCCGCACGCCCTGCCGCCGCCAACTCCGGCGGCATTGGCGCTTCATCCCCGTGAAAAACAGGAACCGTCTTCTGGATCATCTCATCAAACAGGCTCGCCTGCTCCAGCTTGTCACTGCTCAGGATGCGCGAAAGTTCCGAATAATCCCGCAGCTGCTGCGGCGTGATGGAATGGCGCACATCCTCAGAGATACTCATGCGCAGCCTGGCCGCAACATCCCGTTCTTCAAACTGCTTCCGTTCAAGCGCTTCAAATTCCTTCGCCCGCTGATCCTTGACATACAGCCTGGAAATCTTGTTCCTGATTTTCTTTTCCCGGCTCTTTTTCCCGATTTTCTCCGTATATGCCGGCGCATAACTGCTGTGCAGGTCTGTGAGCGTGGGCATTTCCACGCGGACCGCCATATGATTTTTGAAACTGTCCTTCAGCACATCCTGCAGGGCATTCCGGCTCGCATGTTTTTTCCCGTCGATATAGCCATAGGCATCTTCGATCATTTGCTGATTGCGTTTTTGAAACGCCAGCTTCTGTTTCTCTTCTTCTGTAAGAATCTGCGCCTGTATAACCGGTGCCTGCTTCTGGATTTCCCCGTTCCCTGGCTGCCCGCCCGGTGCCGCTCCATTAAGATTTGGCATATGCCCCTCCTTACCTCGCGTTTCTAAAACAAACTTTTCCCGCCTCTTCCACCACGAATGCCCATGGCATCCGCAGCACGCGCAGCCACTGCTGCAAATCCCCCATCCTGCCCATATTTCGCGCAGCCATAAGCGATACCCGGTCTGCCAGCCTGCCGCTCGCTGGAATCCTGTTCCTCAATGCGCCTGCAAAGCGCCTCGATGCCTGCATAATCCGCTCCCGCAGAAATGACTGCAAACCTGCCCCCGCCGATACGGAATACCGGGCTGTGTGCAAACGTCCTGCAAATCATCTGGCAGACTTCACGCAGATATGCGTCCCGCGCCTGCTGCCCTGCCTGGCCAGAGGCCAGTCCGTCTGCCTGCTCCCACCCGCCTGCATCCAGGATCGTCACGGCAAATTCCGGATTGCGCTGCTGCGTAATCAAAAAGTCCCATTTCTCCGCTTCCGCCATATATGCCTGCCCGTTTTTCACACCGGTCAGCGTATCAATCCGCGCGCTTTCCTTCGCCTGGGCAAGCCGTTTGGCATAGATCTCCTTGGCGTCGTCATATTCCCGCTGGATCCGGATCATATCGGTCACATCCTGGCAGAGCCCCAGCAGGCACTCCCTGCCGGTTTCGTCGATGAACTTCAGTTTCGTGGTCTGGAACTGCCGCTGGGCTCCTGCACCGTCGCGTACATCCTCAAAGAAGATGTACGGCGCATCCATCGCCAGCGCTTTTTTATCATCCTCAATAAAATGTGATGCCGTTTCCCTGTCGAAGATCTCCAGATCCGTCAGACCGACCACATCCTCCGGCTTCTCCTTCCCGGCATACTCCGCAAACGCCTGGTTGCATGCCAGATATACCCTGGTATGGACATCCTTGGAAAACGTCAGTGCCGGCATATTCTGCAGGAGCGACACGAGCGATGCCTGCAGCTCCGCAATCTTCCGGTTTGCTGCCGCTTCCCTCCGCAGCCTTTCGTTTTCCTGCTGCAGCTCCTGGTACTCCTTGGACAGCACGCCGTTCTCCGGCTCAATCACAGAAAGGATGGCAATTGCCACCGCATAGGTATGGGTTACCTGGTTCGTCGCGATGCGCCTGGCGAAGGAATGCACCTTTGCCCCATCCGGCAGCTCGTCATCCAGAAACACCCGATCCCCGTCCTGCCGGCATTCCTTAATCAGCCGCATAAATTCCGTACCCGGCCCGACTTCCGGCACCTTGTAGCGCACTTCCCGGTCCGACAGCTCCCAGTTAAACGCATGATGCAGGAATTTCTGGAAGGAACGGTTGACCCGGACATACTGGACGCTCTCTCCGGCCGCATCCACCTCCATAATCCCCATCGGAATCGTATCAAAGACGTTCTCGAACACATTTTCGTTCACGCTCGACATAATGGACAGGTCATACAGGTTGATCCGCCCCACTGCATCATAATAGCCGGTCTCTTTTGCATTCTCAAACCCGATCTGCTCACCGCTCTCATACCGTCTGAAGATCTCTTTCAAAGGAACCGGTTTCAGGAAATAATATCCCTGCAGTTTGGAGCAGCCAATGGTCTGCAGGAAGCGCACCTGCTGCTCCGTTTCCACGCCTTCGCAGACCGTATCCACGCCAAGGGACGTTGCCATCTTCATCAGATCTGTGAGGATGACCTTCCCCGCGTCCCCGTCATCCAGCCGCCGCATGAACCCCATATCGAATTTGATCAGGTCGAACTGGACGCTTTGCAGGACATGCAGGGACGAATACCCGCTCCCGAAATCATCCATCCAGACCGCAAATCCCAGTTCCCGGAACCGCTCGATCTGGCGCTTGATATAGTCAAAATCCCCGCCAATGATGCTTTCCGTGATCTCGATCGTGACCATCTCCCGTCCCACGCCCGATTCATCGACACGCCGCCTGATCTCTTCCACCATATCGCAGGCATAGAAATCCGAGCGGGACAGGTTGACGGACTGCGGAACAACAAAATATCCTTTCTCTTTCATGCGCCGGATTTTCTCCAGCGCCTGATCCAGGACATAAAGATCCAGCTTGTAAATCAGCCCGGCATCCTCCAGAAAGCTGATGAAATCTGCCGGGGACAAAAAGCCCTTTTCCGGGTCAATCCAGCGCGCCAGCGCCTCTTCATCGCACACCCTCCCATTCACCGCCCGCACGATCGGCTGGTAGTACACCTGAATCCATTTTTGCTCGATCGCCTGGTCAATATGCGAGATAATATACTGCCGCTTCTCAATATCTTCCAGCAGCTTATCATTGTAAAAGCCGAATTTGGAACGAAAATCCTTGCTGAGCGCGTCACAGGCAAGCTTCGCCCGGTCGCAGGCAGTGCCCGCCGGCACTTCCTCGATTTTATTTTCATAGATCCCGACACGGATCGAAAGATCGCTTCCACCAGCGGTTTTTTCCCAGTCCGCAAACAGCTGTTCCAGGGTTTCCTCGATACCCGCTTTCCTGGAAAACGCCGCGAAATGGTCCCCGCTGATATGGCAGCAGTTCTCATTGCTGAATGTCTGGCTCAGGAGCCTGGCAAAATCCCGGATCGCTTCATCGCCCCCCGCAAACCCCTTTTTCCGGTTGTACAGCTTCATCCCGTTCATATCAAAGAACAGGAACACCGGCTCCTCATTTTCACGGATCATTGCAGCTTTTCCAGCCTCAGCCAGCTCAAACAAACGGGTCATTGCCGGAAGTCCGGTCATAT
>CADBTO010000231.1 GCA_902797565.1 uncultured Lachnospiraceae bacterium | reverse complement strand
GCACATGCGTATGTTATTGAGCGGCTGGGCGCGTATATTGCAACCTGGGGAACCGGGTTTCATGTCAAGGTCCCGCTCATTGACCGGGTGGCAAGGAATGTCAACCTTAAGGAGCAGGTGGTGGATTTCCCGCCGCAGCCAGTGATTACCAAAGACAATGTTACCATGCAGATTGATACGGTGATCTTTTTCCATATCACAGATCCCAGGCTGTATTGCTACGGCGTGGAGAACCCGATCATGGCAATCGAGAACCTGACGGCAACAACGCTTCGTAATGTCATCGGTGATCTGGAACTGGACGAGACACTGACCAGCCGTGAGACCATCAACACGAAGATGCGCGCGTCTCTGGACGTGGCAACGGATCCCTGGGGGATCAAGATCAACCGCGTGGAGCTGAAGAACATCATTCCGCCTGCGGCGATCAAAGAGGCGATGGAGAAGCAGATGAAGGCAGAGCGTGAGCGGCGTGAAATCATTCTCCAGGCAGAAGGGCAGAAGAAGTCTGCAATCCTGATTGCAGAAGGAAAGAAGGAGTCCGCGATTCTGGATGCAGAGGCAGAGAAGCAGGCGCAGATCCTGAACGCGGAAGCGAAGAAGGAAGCAACGATCCGCCAGGCAGAAGGTGAGGCAGAGGCGATCCTCAAGGTCCAGAAGGCGAATGCGGAAGGCCTCCGGATGCTGAAGGAAGTGGGCGCGGATGCGGCAGTCCTGCAGCTGAAGAGCCTGGAGGCATTTGGCCAGGCGGCAAACGGCAAGGCAACGAAGATTATCATCCCTTCGGATATCCAGGGGATTGCAGGTCTTGCAAAGTCCATCGCGGAAGTTGCCGTGACGGAGAAACAGACACAGGTTCAATAATACGGGCTGCATACGCTGACGCAGACCGGCGGTCGAGTAGGGCGGAGTGGTATCCGCCCTACTCGATTTCTATATTTTATGCGCAGGGTGCGCAAAGGAAAATCTGATTGGAAAGGAGCAGCATATGAATTTATATAAACGGAGTTTTTTGAAACTGCTGGATTTTTCGCCGGAGGAGATTCGGTATCTTGTGGATTTGTCCGCAGAACTCAAGGACAAGAAAAAACGGGGCATTCCCCATGACGAACTGCGCGGGAAAAATGTGGCGCTGATCTTTGAGAAGACCAGCACGCGGACCCGTTGCTCCTTTGAGGTGGCAGCATCGGATCTGGGGATGGGCAGCACCTATCTTGATCCATCCGGTTCCCAGATTGGCAAGAAAGAAAGCATCAAGGATACGGCAAGGGTGCTGGGACGGATGTATGACGGGATTGAATACCGGGGATATGGCCAGAAAATCGTGGAGCAGCTGGCACAGTATTCAGGCGTTCCGGTATGGAACGGGCTGACAAACGAATTCCATCCCACCCAGATGATTGCGGATATGCTGACCATTCGGGAAAAAAAGGGAGATTTCTCCGGCCTTCGGCTTGTATATATGGGGGATGCCCGTTATAATATGGGTAATTCCCTGATGGTTGTGTGTGCGAAATTGGGAATGCACTATGTAGCGTGTACACATAAGGATTATTTCCCGGAAGCAGAGCTGGTTGAGACCTGCAGGAAAATTGCTGCAGAAACGGGCGGATCTGTGGAACTTTGTGATGATGTGGCAGCAGGATGCAAGGATGCAGACGTGATCTATACAGATGTTTGGGTTTCGATGGGAGAGCCGGACAGCGTGTGGGAGGAACGGATCAAGAAACTTTCCCCCTACCAGGTGAATGCAGCAGCGTTTTCTTACGCCAAGCCGGACGCCATCTTTATGCACTGTCTGCCAGCGTTCCACGATCTGGATACGACGATCGGGAAAGAGATCCATGAGAAATTCGGGCTGACAGAGATGGAAGTCACGGATGAGATTTTCGAAGGCCCGATGTCTGTAGTCTTTGATGAGGCGGAAAACCGCATGCATTCGATCAAGGCGGTCATGTACGCAACGCTGAAAGAGGGCGCGTAATCGTTTGAGAAGCACAGAACAGGAAACGGGCTTCGGGGATGTGGTGTAGAAATGGATCTCAAATTCGAATATTTCGACAAACTTGATTCTACGAATCTTGAGATAAAACGCAGGCTTCTGGCATCTGCGGAGACGGCAGGCCAGATGCAGGGCGGACTGTTGAACGCGCTGCCAACGGGCCGAATGCTGGATAGACCGGCGACAGCGCTGTCGGAGGGGCTGGTGGTTTCCGCCGGCCAGCAGACGGCGGGGCGGGACCGGAGCGGGCATGACTGGCAGTCTTTGCCGGGTGTTTCGATTGCAACGAGCCTTCTGCTGTTTCCGGAACTTCCGCCGGAGAAGGTTGCAAGGATCACGATCCTGGCCGGAGCCGCGGCGGCGGAGACCGTGGAAAGCTGGACCGGGCTTCCGGCACAGATCAAATGGCCCAATGATGTATTATTAAATAGAAAGAAAATTTGCGGAATCCTGGTGGAATACCTTGCGGAGCATCGGGCGGCAGTCGTCGGCATCGGGATCAACCTGAAAGCTGGAGCGTATTCCGAAGACCTGCGCGGCCGCGCAACGTCGCTGGAGGAAGCGATGGCAGAGCAGGCCGCGCGGACGATGCAGAACATGGACGCAGAGGCGATGGTTCGCCAGCTGTGGCAGTGTTTTACCGGGCATTATATGGAGTTTCTGGAAAACCAGGGAGAGCTGGGCGGGCTGATTCCGGAAGTGAACCGGCGTCTTGTGAATGTAGGGAAGCAGGTCCGGGTGTTGGAGCGTGATGGTACACTTCGGCTGTCAGGGATTGCAGAAGGTGTGGACGGGCAGGGAAGGCTTCTGGTGGGAAGCAAAGACGAACTGTTTCTGGTGGATTCCGGTGAAGTCAGTGTCCGCGGATTGGATGGTTATGTGTAATGTATCAGGATAAAATCGTGCTCTGTGGATCGAGCAGTTATACGAAGAAATTTTATTTGAATCCGGATTTTGGTTCGCTGCCCCAGGATATTAGGCAGGAATTACAGATTCTTTGTGTCCTGTTCACGGAAGAGGTTGGCGGGATCTTTGAACTTGCCTTTTCGGAAGACGGGGAACTGCTGCTGGAAACTTCTGCCGGAGAGGAAGACTTGTTGTATGACGAGATTGGCGGTGCACTGAAGATCAAGCAGATGCGGCGCGAGCAGAAAGAGCTGTTTGAGTCACTGGAAACGTATTTCAGGGTCTTTTTTCTCGGAGAGCCGCCGAAAGGAGAATGAGCGATGCTTCTTGCAGTGGATGCAGGGAATACAAATATAACGCTGGGTGTATT
>CADBTO010000230.1 GCA_902797565.1 uncultured Lachnospiraceae bacterium | reverse complement strand
GTTCATACGGATACTGCTTCACCCGGCTCTCCGGCTCGTTGACACCAACCAGTGCCAGCATCTCCACCGCACGCCGCTTCGCTTCTTCCTTCGTCTTGTCCGTATGAAGCAGCACCGCCTCTTCCAGCTGGTAGCCCACCGTAAACACCGGGTTCAGGGATGTCATCGGATCCTGGAAGATGATGGACACTTTCTTCCCCCGGAAATCCTGCATCTGCCGGTCGGAGTACTTCGTAATATCCTCGCCCCGGAAACGCACGCTGCCGCTGACGATCTTCCCGGCTTCCGCAAGAATCTGCATGATCGAATACGCAGTCACGGACTTCCCGGAACCGGACTCGCCCACGATTCCCAGCGTCTTGCCTTTTTCCAGCTTGAATGATATGCCATTTACTGCACAGACTTCCCCAGAGTCCGTAAAGAAACTCGTATGGAGGTCGTCTACCTCAAGAAGGAATTCTGATTCATTTTTTACATTGTCCATAAATTCCTCCTTAATTCAGCTTCGAATCAAATGCGTCACGCAGTCCGTCGCCAATCAGGTTCAGCGTCAGCACAATCAGGCAGATCGTGACCGCCGGAATAACCAAGCGGTGCGGATAAGACTGCATTGCGGAACGCGCGTCATTCGCCAGGCTGCCCAGTGAGGTCAGCGGCGCGGAAACGCCAAGCCCCAGGAAGGACAGGTAACTCTCCGTGAAGATTGCGCTCGGCACCTGCAGGGCCGTCGTAATGATAATGACAGACAGGCAGTTCGGCAGGATGTGCCGGGTCAGGATCCGCCTGTTCGGCGTCCCAATACAGCGTGCCGCCAGCACGTATTCATTATTCTTGATCGAAAGCACCTGCCCGCGGATCAGACGTGCCATTGTCACCCAGTACAGTAATCCAAACACGATGAACATCGAGATCATATTCGGACCCAGCGCCGCAAGCGCCGTCCCCTTGATCCGTTCCGCCAGCACCTCTTTGAGCACGACGGACAGCAGGATGATGATCAGCATATCCGGCAGCGAATAAATAATATCCACGATCCGCATCATAATCATATCCACGCGCCCGCCGAAGAAGCCGGACACGGATCCATAGACCATACCGATCAGCAGCACCATAAGCGCTGCCACGATCCCGACCGAAAGCGACACGCGCGTCCCGTACACCACGCGGATGAAATAATCACGCGACAGCGAATCTGTCCCGAAGATGTGCGGGAACAGGCTTTCACCCGTCTTTTCCATATACTCCGACTCCAGCTTCGACCACTGGAACGGTGCAAGGTTCGCCGCTCCCTTGTCCCGGACGCCATCCACGGTGATAATCTGCGAATAGGAATACGGGCAGAAAAGCGGTGCGATGAGGATAATCAGGATGATTGCCAGCAATACAATGATGCTGCCCATCGCCAGCGGATTCTTCTTCAAACGGCGCATCCCGTCTTTGAAAAACGTCGTAGATTCCCCCATGACATCCTGCTGGCGCTTTTCATCATCCGTCGCCTTGACAAAATCCGCCGCGCTGAATTTGGACAAATCCACCTGGGCAGACAGAAGCTGCCTCTTTTTTAATTGTTTGTCGTCCATATTGCCTCCCTTAACTGAAATCAATCCGCGGATCCACCAGCTTGTAGGCAATATCCGTCAAAAGGTTTGCAACCACCATCAGGATGGCAAGGAACATCGTCACCGCCATAATTGTCGTATAATCCCGGTTGGTAATACTGGAAACAAAGGTCGACCCCAGGCCGCCTATGTTGAAGATACTTTCAACCACCATCGAGCCGGTCAGAATATATGCAATCTGCGGCCCGATATAAGTGATAACTGGTATGAGCGCATTCCGCAGGGCGTGCAGGAAGATGACCTTCCGCCGAGATACGCCCTTTGCCTTTGCTGTCCGGACATAATCCTGGCTCAAAGCATCCAGCATACTGGTCTTGGTCAGCCTTGTAATATACGCCATCGGATACACCGAAAGCGCGATAATCGGCAGGATATAATTCGGATTGTCCGGATTATATGCCGGCACCCACTGCAGCTGCAGGCAGAAGACAAGCAGCAGCAGCGTTCCCAATACAAAGGATGGCATCGCCGTCCCCAGTGTCGTGAAGAACACGATCAGCCTGTCCGGCCACTTGTTCCGGTTCAGCGCAGCCACGGATCCCAGAATAATGCCGAGGATCGTTGCCACAACCATCGCCCAGAGCCCCAGCTTTGCTGAAACACGGAACTTGGACGAAATATCCGGCCAGATTTCCCGGCCGCTGTGCATGGAGATGCCCCAGTCGCCCCGCAGCAGGTTTCCCATATACAGCATATACTGGGTGGGCAGGGGCTTGTCCAGGTTGTAACGTTTTTCCAGCTGCTCCTGTGCTTCCGCACTCGTCGCCTTTTCTTTGTTGAAAGGTCCGCCCGGAATCATATTCATTGCAAAAAACGTGATGATACTGACAATGATGATAGAAACGACTGCAAGTACCACACGTTTCAGAACATATTTTCCCACGTCAAACTCCTATGTAATTAAGATGACACAAGTATCAACAAATATGCTTATGCCATAATGAGAAGCGGCCTGGCAAAACTCTGTCCTGCCGGCCGCCTCGATTTACGCCGCATTTTTCCACATTTTGTGGTATACACAGCGTATACGTTATCCTTACATCTTTTCCTTGACTTTTGCACGCTTCCCGACGCGTCCACGCAGATAGAACAGTTTCGCCCGACGGACCTTCCCGCGGCGGACCACTTCGATCTTCTCAACGTTCGGGCTGTGGAGCGGCCAGGTTTTCTCTACGCCGACACCACTGGAAAACTTGCGGACCGTGAAGGTCTCGTTCGTGCTGCCACCCTGGCGCTTCAGAACCGTTCCTTCAAATACCTGGATCCTCTCCCGGTTTCCTTCCTTGATGCGGTTGTGTACCCGCACCGTATCACCTACATGAAACTCTGCGATCTCGGACTTTTTCTGTGCGTCCTCGATCTCGCGTATTACATCATATGCGATCATCTATCCTAAACCTCCTGATTTTAGAACTCCTTTGTGTGCGCATCAATTTGCGATTCTGCGGTCCCATTCATCAGGCACGCTGATGAATGACACCGCCCTGTGACTGCGTGAGGATGCGTCGCTCCGCGTCGAACCTCACTCCGTCCGACGTCACCGCGCACAGTCGGAGTTTTGTTTTAGAACTCCTTTGTGTGCGCAATCGTTTG
>CADBTO010000229.1 GCA_902797565.1 uncultured Lachnospiraceae bacterium | reverse complement strand
GTTCCCAATCCACACAGGCATCCGAAAGCTTTTCCCGGATATCCTGCAATAGCTCTTCCCTGCTCTTTCGCGCAATATCCATTTTGTTGACAAAGACCACCAGCGGAACCCGGTACTCCTCCAGCAAGTGCCATAGCGTCCTGGTGTGGCTCTGCACGCCATCCAGCCCGGAAATGACCAGTACCGCAAAATCCAGAACCGGCAGAACACGTTCTGTTTCTGCCGAAAAATCCACATGCCCCGGCGTATCCAGCAGGGTGAGGCAAACATCCCCCACCTCCATCCGCGCTTCCTTGGAATAGATCGTAATGCCCCGCTCCCGCTCCTGGGTGTCTGTATCCAGGTATGCGTCCCGGCTGTCCACCCGTCCCAGCGAACGAATCGCCCCGGACTTGTACAGCAAAGCTTCTGAAAGCGTTGTTTTCCCTGCGTCAACATGGGCGAGGATGCCCATGGTTTTTAATTTTTTATTCATTATTGAGAACTCCTTTGTGTGCGCATCATGTTCCGGCAGCGCGATTCCACGCACAGTCGGAGTTTTTTGTGTGCGCACAGCCGGAGTATATGAATAAAGGGCAGAAGAGGCTGCCTTGCCCCTCTGCCCCCTTTGGTTTTCATGTATACACGCACAGCACAATCCCCATATGGGGCGTCATATGGATCGGCAGTTCGCCGCTTCGGGTTTCATGGTCGATGGCCATGATCGAATAGCCCTTCTCATCCGTCACAAAAATCTGACGCATCTTTGCCCCGTCCGGCACCTCCGCTTTCCATACAGGAATCGCCGTGTCATATTCCCGATCGCTGGAATTGATCGCGCAGACGATCTTTTCGGTTACCGTGAAGCGGGCATAGCTGACAAAATCCTGCCCGCACCAGAGGAATTCAAAGGCTCCCTGTCTGAGTGCCTCGTGGAAGCGGTGCATATAAATCAAATCCCGATGGAAGTCAATCAGGGAATAATCCGCATCCCCCCAGGGATAAGTTCGACGGTTATCCGGATCCGTAAACCCGACCACGCCCGCTTCATCACCATAATAGATCGTTGGTGCACCAGGCCAGGTCATCTGCATAAGCGCCGCCTCTTTGAAAACGGCCACATTGATCCCTTCGCCAGCCGCTGCACTCCCCAACTGTGCAACACGCCCCACTTTGTGGTTTGTCCGCGTCAGAAAACGCGAATGGTCATGGTTCGACAGCTCATTCATCGCGCAATGCAGCGACGGTGTCAGAAACTCCGTCATATTATGACGCATGGTCATTTCGAACCGGTATCCATTGCCGATCGCGTCCCCTTCGTAGCGGTCTGAATGCTTCTCCATGCCCGTCAGGAAATAAGACACCGGTTCCATGAACGCATCGTAGTTCATGATCGTGTCCCACTGGTCTCCCGCCAGCCAGTTGTGTGCATCACCATAATGCTCCGCCAGGATAATCGCATTCGGATTCGCCTTCTTGACCTCATCCCGGAACATCCGCCAGAACTTGTGGTTGAACTCCTCGGAATGTCCGAGATCCGCCGCCACGTCCAGCCGCCAGCCGTCACAGTTGTACGGCGGAGACACCCATTTCCTGCCGATCCCCAGAATATAATCCGTCAGTTCCTGGCTTCCTTCATAATTCAGCTTCGGAAGCGTATCATGCCCCCACCAGCCGTCATAAGAATTATTGTAGGGCCAGCCCCCGCCGGGATAAAAACGGAAAAAGTCGTGGTATGGACTGTTTTCCGCAACATACGCGCCTGCTTCATAGCCATCTGCGCCTTCATAGATCCCTTCCCGATCCAGCCACTTGTTGAACGAACCGCAATGGTTGAAAACGCCGTCCAGAATGACCTTGATGCCTTTGTCATGCGCTTCCTGGACAAATTCTGCGAAAAACCGGTTGGACGCCTCCAGATTTTCCCGATCTGTGACACGCTGTATATATTTGGTCGCATGATGGTTGTTCGCGTCCCCTTCCGCCAGCGTCTCCCCGCCATCCCGGACAATCTTCCCATAATGCGGGTCGATATAGTCATAATCCTGGCTGTCATACTTGTGGTTCGATGGCGAAACAAAGATCGGGTTGAAGTAGATCACCTCGACCCCCAGGCCCTTCAGATAGTATAGCTTGTCCCGCACACCCTGCAGGTCGCCGCCATAGAAGTTTGCCACATCAAATTCCGTTGGCGGCTGGTTCCAGTCTGAGATATGCCGTACTGGCAAACTAATATAATGGTACTCCCGATCCGCTACATCATTCGATTCATCCCCGTTCGCAAAGCGATCCACGAGGATCTGATACATGATCGCGCCCTTCGCCCAATCCGGTGTGGAAAAGCCTGGCACAATCGTAAAGCGGTACTGCCAGCGCACTTCATCACTGACCCCGTACCGGTCAAAATAGCAAACCTCGTCTCCACTCTGAATTTCAAAATAATACGAAAAATCCTCATCCGACAGATGCACCTTCGTCCGATAAAAGTCGAACACATCGGTGGAACGTTCCAGATACATCTCTTTTCTGGAGCGCCCGGTACAGATGTATACTGCCTGGGGATCACCCTTTGCAGTACGGAGACGGATCACCACCCGATCATGCTCCATGGGTTCAAAGGGTTCCTGAAATTCGCTTGTCCCGTCACTAAAGATTGCTTCCCTGTTCATTTTTTAGAACTCCTCACATATCTTCCACCGCTACGCCTTCGCCGATCAAGAGGCTTTCGTCCTTCGGGAACACCCGGTCCCCGAACAGCTCTTCAAATTCCTTCCTGCCGATTTTTTCTTTTTCCAGAAGAAGCGCCGCAGACTGGTGGAGCACATCTTCGTGCTCCCGTATAATTTCCCGCGCCTTCGCATAGCACTCTTCCAGAATGCGCTTCACTTCCCGGTCGATTTCCGCCGCCACATCCTCGCCATAAACACGTACCTGGCCAAATCCCGCATAGCCCTCGTCGTCACTGAATTTGTAATCAATCGGGCCGACCTTTTTGGACATCCCGTACTTTGTCACCATATTCCGCGCCGTCGCCGTCGCCTGCTTGATATCCTGGGATGCACCTGTGGTGATATCATCGAAAATCAGCTCTTCCGCCACCCTGCCGCCAAACGACACAATGATGTCTTCGATCATCCGGCCGCGCGTGCTGAACATATCGTCCCGCTCAGGCAGCGGCATGGTATAGCCTGCCGCAGAGGCCCCCGTTGGAATGATCGAAACCGAATACACCGGTCCCACTTCCGGCAGCACATGGAAGAGGATGGCATGCCCGGATTCATGGTACGCCGTAATGCGTTTCTCCTTCTCTGAGATCACCTTGCTCTTCTTCTCTGTGCCGATTCCGACTTTCACGAATGACTGCCGGATATCGTTCATTCGGATAAATCGACGATCCGCTTTTGCGGCCGCAATCGCCGCTTCGTTCAACAGGTTTTCCAGATCCGCACCAGTGAAACCCGCCGTGGTCTGTGCCACCGTATGAAGATCCACATCCTCGGCCAGCGGCTTGTTTTTCGCATGGACATTCAGAATCTCTTCCCTGCCGCCCACATCCGGCCTGCCCACAAACACTTTGCGGTCAAACCGTCCGGGCCGCATGATCGCCGGATCCAGCGTATCCACCCGGTTCGTCGCCGCCATCACGATGATGCCCTCATTCTCACCAAAGCCATCCATCTCTACCAGCAGCTGGTTGAGTGTCTGTTCCCGCTCATCATGCCCACCACCCGCACCGCTGCCGCGCCGCTTCGCCACGGCATCAATTTCGTCGATAAACACGATACACGGGCTGTTCTTCTTCGCCTCGCTGAACAGGTCGCGCACCCGCGATGCACCGACGCCAACATACATCTCCACGAAATCCGACCCGGAAATGGAAAAAAACGGCACCCCCGCCTCTCCGGACACTGCCTTTGCCAGCAAGGTCTTCCCCGTTCCGGGCGGGCCCACGAGGATCACGCCTTTCGGGATCCTGGCTCCCACATGCGTGTATTTCAGCGGATTCTTGAGGAAGTCCACCACTTCGGTCAGCTCTTCTTTTTCCTCCTGCAATCCTGCCACATTATCAAAGCGGATCTTCATCTTGCCTTTTGTGGTCAGGTTTGCACGGCTCTTGCCAAAATTCAGCATCCGCCCACTCGTATTCGTTGAAGCAGACGTCCCGCCAAATGGCTGGTTCTGGTTGTTCATCATATACATGAAAAGCAGGAACAATGCCGCCACGATGATGAGCATCGGCATCATTTCTTTCAGCCAGCCGTCCTGGGGCACGTTGAACACCTGATACGCCTTGAACCCCCGGTTTTGCAGATCTTCCTGAAATTCATTCACATCCGAAAGGTATAAGACTTTTTCCACCTTCTGGTTTTTCATCATAATATGTGCCGACCCGGTCGGTACCTCCGCATTCTGCCGGATCGCAATAGAAACGACGCTGCCATTCTCCATCGCGTTCTCGTATTCGGACTGCGTGAGGCTGGGAGACTGGCCTGCCGCAAAATAATACCAGAAGAAAAACACCATCAGGATCAAAATTACATAAAAGCCGAACCCCGTACTTTTATTCATGATTACAGAACTCCTTTGTGCACTTGCCTGGCTTTCGATCATTCATCGCATATCCAAAAGTTCACGCAGGCACACCTTTGTTTTTAATGCTACTGCTCTACCACTCCGATATATGGTAGATTCCGGTATTTCTGATCATAATCCAGTCCGTAACCCACCACAAACTCGTCCGGGATCGTGAAGCCGATATAATCCACGTCCACATCCACTTCCCGCCGATCCGGCTTGTCCAGAAGAGTACACAGCCGGATGCTCTTCGCCTTCCGTTCCGCGAACACCTTCGAAAGTGTTGCCAGTGTATTCCCGCTGTCTATGATATCTTCCACGATGATGACGTTCTCGCCTTCCACGGGAAGTTCCACATCCTTCTTGATCCGGACATCGCCGCTGGATACCGTACCGGAACCATAGCTGCTGGTGATCATAAAGTCCAGCATCACTGGTACTGTAATACGCTTTGCCAGCTCACAGGTAAAAAACACTGCCCCACGCAGCACACACACCAGGTACACGCTTTCCCCTGCGTAATCCTCACTGATCTCCTTCCCCAGTTCCCGAATCCTTGCTGCAATTTGCTCTTCCGGCAGCAGAACATTGATTTTATCGCTCATAAGTCTCTCCTTATTTTAGAACTCCTTTGTGCGCGCCTACATCTCCGTCTGACGTTCCAGCGCGCAGTCGGAGTTTCGCTCGCGCTTTGCGCGCGCTTACTCCTGTACATTCCACGCCTGGATGGAAAGCACGCGCCTTGTATTCATATCCACACGATAGTCCTCGCCATTCCGGACGCCTACCGCCCAGATCACGGAACTTCCATCCGCGAAGATCGGGATGCGGTCCCGCTCCTGTCGGTCAATTTTCCGGTCAATGCAGAAATCCTTGAATTTCTTGTGCCCGCTGTTTGGAAGAAGGGCGATGACATCTCCCCGCTTCCTTGCCCGAAGCACCAGACCATTTCTTATTTTATCATAATCGATCCATTTCGCATAGTTATTTCTTGGAATTTTGTAACGATCTGCCGGAGAATATGGCAAAACCCGGAGCCGGAACTGGAAAATCCCCCATGACAGCTCTACCGTCTCGTTCATGCGTAATGGCGAAATAGGAATCTCAGGCAATATTTCAGGCTCTTCCGCATCCCCTTCCTGCCTCCGTTCCAGGATGATCTCACTGCGTGTCTTCCGTACCCGAAAGCCATGGGGCAGATCAATCCCCTTCCCATCCGGACGATCCAGAAGCCGTGTGACCGCAATAATATGGTTTTCCGTAATATCCCGCCATCCATCCAGCCCCTGCCGCAGCCACGCCATAATTACATTCTGCCGTTCTTCGTCCGACATATGCATCATCCGGCGCGTATCCAGCCCAATACTTCCACTGGCATACTCCACGCCGTCTTCTCCGTCCCGCTGTTCCCTTGCACTAATACTGCGCAGTTTTTCCGCCGCCGCATTGATGTGTTCTACCGCCCTGGGATTCACCTTGCAAAGCTCCGGTACGACCAATAGACGGATCCGGTTCCTCGAATGGACAAGTGCGTCATTTGACGCATCTGTCCGCCATCCCTGGCCGCGCTCCAGAAGATATTCCTCGATCTGCTCCCGTGTCAGACACAGCAAGGGGCGGATCAGGTCACAGTTCCCCCTGGAAGAAACCGGATCCATACCACACAGTCCTCGTACACCCGTACCCCTGGCAAGGTTAAAGAGGATCGTTTCCGCATTATCATTGGCATGGTGTGCTACGGCAATCACACCCCCCTGCCCCGCCGCTGTTTCGAGCGCGGCATAGCGCAGGTCACGCGCCGTTTCTTCGATCGAACGCTTCTCCCGCTTCGCGGCGGCGGGCACATCGAACTCCACCCGCTTGCATGGTACATCCCGCCGAAGGCACAGTCGCTCCACAAAGTCCGCATCCTGGCGGCTCTCCTCGCCCCTGATCCCATGGTCGATTGTCACCACATACAAATGTATCCCCAGTTCCCAGCGCATCTCATATAACAACAAAAAAAGACAGACTGAATCAGCTCCTCCGGAAACACCCAGAGTCACTGTTTCAGACTGCCTAATCATCCGATGCTTTTCGATATACGCCCGAACAATCGCTTTGATATCTTCCACAATCACTTTTCCCTGAAAATTATCTCATTTTCATTTATTAGTCCCAGCTTACTCTTTGCCGTGTTCTCCACATATTCATCAGATTTTGTATATTCCTCGTAATCTTTCAGATCCTGCTTTTTCTCTTCCTGGACAACCAGTTCTTTTTCCAGCGCCACTTCCTTGCCACGGTACTTAATGTACCTATGGTACAAAGAAAACGTTTCAAACGTAAGTGCTACCAGTAAAAACAGCACCAGCACCAAAACCAGCGTCCTCCGCCCAGTTGGTACTCCGCCTGCCCGTCCTTTTTTCTCCATATGATCACCCCTTACCAAAATACACGTCCGAAACCGCTCCCCAGCGGCACAACTCTATCTTGTATTCTATATCGGGATGAATTGCAAAAAACTTTATATATATTCGAATAATTCTTTTGCCTCTTCTTTTTTCGTCGTGTCTGCAATCGCCAGCACACGCACACGGACTGTCTTGTTCCCAAACGCAATTTCGATCTCATCACCCACACTGACATTGCTGCTTGCCTTCGCCGTCCTGCCGTTGATGCTGACTCTCCCGCCGTCGCACGCTTCCCGTGCCACAGTCCGGCGTTTGATCAGCCGCGACACCTTCAGATATTTATCCAGCCTCATGTTTGCACTCCTTATATATTTGAAATCGAGAAGGGGGATGTCAATCCACCCTGCTCGCCCGCAAGCCGCCGGTCGGCGTGTGCCGACTTCTTCCTTTCGACGGCGCTGCGATAAAAAAGCGGAACCCGAAGGCTCCGCTTTCTGTTTCCTTATCATCCAGACGATTATGCGTTGACAGCATCCTTCAAAGCCTTCCCAGCCTTGAACTTCGGTGCTCTCGATGCAGGAATCTGCATTTCTTCGCCCGTCTGCGGGTTCCTGCCAGTCCTTGCTGCACGCTCAGCCACCTCAAAGGTTCCGAAACCCACCAGCTGGATCTTTTCCCCCTTGGTCAGCTCTTCTGTCACAACATCGATGAAAGCCTTCAGCGCAGCATCACAGTCCTTCTTGGAGATCCCCGCCTTATCAGCCATAGCTGTAACCAACTCTGTCTTATTCATACCAATCCTCCTGCTTTCAAAACCTCCCCACGCTTTCTGATGCCCGCATCCCCGGCTCTGCCCCCTGGGACGAAGCGCGCGCGATGGAAGTCTTTTTTTCTTCAAGAGCCGCCTGCAACACCGTACTGCCACACCGCCTAAAGCCTGCAAACTGCAATACCTGGACAGCCCTCATCAACAGTACCTAGTTATAATCATTTTCCAAGGGCTTGTCAAGGCTTTCTCGCAACTTTTGTGTGGATAAACGCCGGATTTGTGCGTTTTTGCTAGTTTCTGTCGATCAATTCTTTAGAAAGCTGGTCTAAAGCCGATGCCATTGCATCCGATTTCTGCTGCGCATCGTCCAGATTTGCCCCTTTGATGCCGAAATAGAACTTGATTTTCGGCTCCGTACCGGACGGACGGACGCAAACCCAGGCATCATCCGAAAGTTCGTAATATAAGACGTTTGACTTCGGAAGACCGGTCGGTACCACACTTCCGTCCGCCACGGTCCGGATCTCATCCGTCTGGTAATCCCGAACCTTAAGCACTTCATAGCCGCCAATCTCTTTCGGCGCATTCGCACGCAGATCTACCATGATCTTGCCGATCTTCTCGATCCCTTCCTTGCCGGACAATCCGATGGAGCTGACCGCATCCTGGTAATATCCAACGTCCTCATACAGATCGAGCATCGCGTCCCAAAGGGTCTTGCCCTGGGTCTTGTAATACGCTGCCGCCTCACAAAGCGCCATAGATGCCACCACAGCGTCCTTATCACGGGCATACGTCCCTGTCAGGCAGCCATAACTCTCTTCCATACCGAACAGATAGGTTCCCTTGCCAGTGGTCTCGAACTCCAGGATTTTGCCGCCGATATATTTGAATCCGGTCAGCACTTCAATCAACTGGATTCCATACTTCTTCGCGATCGCATCTGCCATATTCGAGGAAACGATCGAACGGACGAACGCACCATCCTCCGGCAGCTTCCCGTCCCGTGCCAGACGCTGGCTGATGACATAATTCCCGATCAGGCAGCCGGACATATTCCCGGTCAGGCAGTGGTACGCGCCCTCCTTATCCCGGACATAGACGCCAAGACGGTCTGCATCCGGATCCGTTGCCAGCACCAGATCTGCATTCTTCTCTTCGCCAAGCTTGAGTGCCAGGGCAAAGGCCTCTTTTGCCTCCGGATTCGGATAAGACACGGTCGGGAAATTCCCGTCCGGCTTCTCCTGCTCCGGAACGACGAAGACATTCTTGAATCCCAATTCCGAAAGAATCCGACGAACCGGAATATTCCCTGTCCCGTGCAGCGGTGTGTAGACAATCGTAATATTGTCCCCTTCCGCATCGATCGCATCCTGATGGAGCACTGTCTTTTTCAGCTCGTCCATATACGGATCGTCGATCTCTTTGTTAATGACCTGGTACAGCCCCTTGGAGATGGCCTCTTCCTTCTCCATTGTCTTGGTATCCGCGAAGTTTGAAACAGCCTTCACTTCGTCCATGATCCCGCTGTCATGAGGCGGCGTGATCTGTGCACCATCTTCCCAATACACCTTATAGCCGTTGTATTCAGGCGGATTGTGGCTTGCCGTGATATTGATCCCGGCAATGCAGCCCAATTTCCGGACAGCATAGGACAGTACAGGGGTCGGGCGGAGGGAATCAAACACATATGCCTTGATCCCGTTTGCCGCGAGGCAAAGCGCTGCAAAATCAGCAAACTCCGGAGACATATTCCGGCAGTCATAAGAGATTGCGACGCCCTTCTGCGCCCCGCCAACCTTGTTGATGTAGTTTGCAAGGCCCTGGGTCGCCTGGCGCACCGTGTACTCGTTCATACGGTTCGTGCCTGCCCCGATCACCCCGCGGAGACCTGCCGTACCAAACTCCAGGGCACGATAGAAGCGATCCTCGATCTCCTTCTCATCGCCCGCGATCCCCTTCAGTTCTTCCTTGGTCTTCGCATCGAAATAGTCATCCGACAGCCACTTTTCGTACTCTTCTTTGTATCCCATCGTATCCTCCTTGTTGATTGTTGATGAAGCGCCCCCGCCCTTTCGCAGCAGGATGACTTCTTATACTAAGCGGGGACAAGCCCCGCGAGTAAACTGCTTAATTTCCAAACATATTTGAAATCGCGTCAGACAACGTGTTCAGATAATCCAGTTCCGTATCCTCGGCTGTTGTTGTATTCTGACTGGAACTTCCTGAACCGGAACTGCTGCCTGTACTTCCGCTGTCCCCGGAGGCTGTGGTTCCTCTGCCTGTCGCGCCATAACTCGTATCCGGTGTCCTTCGGGTGCTGTTTCCCGTACTGGAATTCCCACCCGTGCTGCTGGAATCACTGCTGCGCCGGTTCCCATTTCCGGATGAGGAACTACTGGAGCTGGAATTCATGCGCGAAGTACTGCTTCCCGTATTGTTTGCCCCGCCTTCTTCCTGTATTTCCGTTTCATTTCCGGAATCCCCCTGCTGTGCAGCCGAATTTCCGGAATCCGAAGAACTGCTGCGCGATGCGGATGACGAACTGCTGCTTTTCTGTTCGTCAGAAAGATCCAGACGGACTACCGCCTTGGGAGAATTAACAAACAACGTCCGCTCCCAGGTATTATACCCGTCCGCTTCCACACGCAGCGCATGCTTCCCATATTTCACAGACAGGGTTTCCTTCGTACTGACCTTTTCATTATCCAGGTAGACCTTGGCACCATCGACAGAAACGTCAAAGCGCACCTCACAGCTCTTGGGCCCGCTGCCCTGGAACCTGGAAAGGTCCACTTCCGTTGTCTTCCCCCGCCTGACTTTGAAGGTCAACGTATCGCCATAACCATTATGGGCGGCCGTTACCGCATAGTTGCCCTCCGGCACCTCGATCTTCGCATCGCCATTCACTTTGGTCACGATCTCATCCCCGACCCATAGCAGGCTTCCATCAAACAGGGATGTATTGCTGACAGACAGATAGCCATAGCCCGTGGTAACTGCCACGGAAAGCACATCCTTCCCCTGTCCGAACACCCGGAGAATATCATTTTCCCCGATATCCTCGATCTCAACGACGTTCTTTCCGGAAAACACCGGAATATTCCTGCGGATCCGGTACCGTTTCCCCATGATCACCAGAAGTTCCCGATCCGTATCCAGCGTATAATCCGAAAGCTCGTCATATTCCCATACTTTGTCCGATTTCCGGACACTGCTCAATATCCCGTCAAAGGTCATCTCGCCCAGCTCAATCATCATACCCGGCGAGAAATCCGAAGCCGGCGCGCTGTTTCCGTATTTATCCAGAAATTCCGTGGTCAGCCCATAAGCATAACGGTATTGCTGTCCGGTGACAATGTCCTCCACGATCAGATATTCCCGTTTCGGCTTGATATCCACAAGAATGACCACCTCAGAACGCCCGGACACTGAAAGTGTGGATGCCTCCGCAACTTTTCCCACGCCTGCCGATGTGCCCCCGGACGCTGTTCCCCCGTCCTCCGCGCCATCTGTCCCGGACGTTTCTCCCACGCCTGCTGCATCATCTGCTCCGGACGCTTCTCCCACGCCTGCCATGCCATCTGTCCCATCCTCTGCTGCATTCAGAATTTTCGGACGATGGATGCCGCTCGTATCTGTGGCAGATGCATCACGAATCCCCGCACACCCGGCAAGCCCATAGGCACAGATCGGGATCAGGAGTGCCACGCAAAGATTCAGCAGGAAATCCTTCACCTGACTTTTCAGTTTTTCCAGATCGTTCATCCCCGGATCTTCAATCACGATAGAAAGAAGCTTTTTCAGCATCTCTCCCACCTCCCGTCCTTTCGGAACTCCCAGCGCAATCAATTCCCGCCCGTCTATGGCAAGGTCTTTCAGGCTGGTACATTCCTCCTCTTCACGGATTTTCCGCAGGGCTGCCTCTTCCCGATCCACCAGCGCCAGTTTTTCTTCCTGTTTATAATCACTCTGTCCCGCAATGTCTGCCCGCTGCAGATAGAAAAGCTCCGGATACAGATCACTGCCGGTACGGGCGACCATCCTGCGCATCACACGCATATCATGCCGCTCGTTTTCTTTTCCGCCCACAAGCTGCAGCCGCTCGTCATGGAACTTCACCAATGCGCAGACCTGCGCAATCGTGTCATTATCCAACCTCCACCGCCGCAGAATCCGCCGTGCCATCGCCTCTCCTGCCTGGGGATGCCCTGTAAAATGGTCGTTTCCTTTTTTGTCTGTCTTCTTCATCGCAGGCTTTGCCACATCGTGCAGCAGAGCCGCCAGATGCAATGCCTTTTCAGACGGCACACCGGAAGGAATCGATGCAATGACCTGGATCGTATGCCAGCCCACACTATACTTGTGGTGCTTCGTATGCTGCTCCGTCTCCATCATCGCATCCCATTCCGGGAAAAATATCCTGGACAGCCCCAGCTGGTACATCAGTTCCAGCCGGTCCGGATGTTCCGACAGGAGCAGCTTGACCAGCTCGTCCCGGATACGCTCCGCTGAAATCTTTTCCAGCCGCCCCGCCTGCGCCGCAATCGCATCCTGTGTATCCTGCGCGATCGAAAAGCCCAGCTGCGCCGAAAACCGCAGCGCACGGAGCATACGCAGCGCATCCTCTGAAAAACGCTCCTGCGCATTTCCAACACAACGGATGACCTTCCCTTCCAGATCCTGCATCCCGCCAAACAGATCGACCAGCCCCTTCCGGGGATGGTATGCCATCGCATTGATCGTAAAGTCCCGGCGTTTCAAATCCTCTTCCAGCGAAGGGGTGTAGGACACGCTGCTCGGATGCCTGGAATCCTCATATTTTCCATCCAGCCGGTAGGTCGTAACCTCAAAACTTTTGTGATTCAGCCGTACCGTCACCGTGCCATGCTCAATCCCGGTGTCTATCGTCCTTCGGAAACATGCTTTGACCTGCTCCGGCAGTGCGGATGTTGTAATGTCCCAGTCTTCTGGCACTCTTCCCAGTGCAGAATCACGCACGCAGCCGCCTACCGCATAGGCTTCATAGCCCTGTTCCTCCAGGATATGGATGATTTTTGTTACCTCGTCTGGAAGGGTAATCTTCATTTCTAATATGCCTTTCCCCAGAATACCAGCTTTTGCGCCTTCCGTCCGCAGCAGACGCAGGTATCTGAAATCTGCTCCTGCTCAAACGGCATACAACGGCTGGTTGCTGTGGTATCCTCTTTGATCTTTTCCTCGCAAGCCACATCACCGCACCACATTCCGCGGATGAACCCCGGCCGGTTTGTGACGATTTCCTTGAATTCTTCGTAGTTGTGGGCATCATATATATGCTCCTGCAAATGCTGCCGTGCCCGCTCCAGCATATCCGCCTGCATCTGTTCCATCAGGGTCTTTGCCATGGATGCCGCCTCATTGATGCCGCATACCGTCTTTTCCCGGTTGTCACGCCGTACAAACACACAGGTCCCTTTTTCCAAGTCTTTCGGCCCAACCTCGATCCTCAGCGACACGCCGCGCATCTCTGCTTCCGCGAATTTCCATCCGGGACGCTTGTCCGAATCATCCAGCGTCACGCGGATCCCGGCATCCAAAAGTGCCTGTTTGATGCCCTGTGCCGCGTCCAACACGCCCTCTTTGTTCTGCTGAATTGGTACAATATTGACCTGTACCGGCGCCACTTTGGGCGGCAGGCAAAGGCCTGAGTCATCTCCATGCACCATAATCAGCGCCCCGATCAGGCGGGTGGACACGCCCCAGGATGTCTGATGGACATACTGCAGCTGGTTCTCTTTATCTGTATACTGGATATCAAACGCCTTTGCGAATCCATCACCGAAGTTGTGGCTTGTCCCGGATTGGAGCGCTTTCCCATCATGCATCAGCGCCTCAATCGTATAGGTTGCCTCCGCTCCGGCAAACTTTTCCTTGTCCGTCTTCTGACCCTTGATCATCGGAATCGCCAGAACCTGTTCGCAGAAATCCGAATAAACATTCAGCATCTGGATCGTCCGTGCCTGTGCATCCTCTGCAGTGGCATGTGCTGTATGACCTTCCTGCCACAGGAATTCACTCGAACGCAGGAACGGACGTGTTGTCTTCTCCCAACGGACAACCGAACACCATTGGTTATATACTTTCGGCAGATCCCGATAAGAATGAATGATGTTTGAATACAGATCGCAGAACAGCGTTTCAGAAGTCGGCCGGACACAAAGCCGCTCCTGCAGCTCCTCATCCCCGCCATGCGTCACCCATGCAGCCTCCGGCGCAAACCCCTCCACATGGTCTTTTTCTTTTTGAAGCAAATGCTCTGGAATAAACAGCGGCAGGTATACATTCTCCACCCCAGTCTCTTTGAACATTTGATCCAGCTGGCGCTGAATGTTCTCCCAGATTGCATACCCGTTTGGTTTGAAAATCATGCAGCCTTTGACGGAAGAATAGTCCATCAGCTCCGCCTTTTTTACAACATCCGTATACCACCTGGTGAAATCCTCCTCCATGGAGGTGATCTCTTCTACTAATTTTTTTTCTTTCATGATGTGTGAACTCCTTTTCACAGGAACTTCCGCAATTCCGGATTGCACGGATTGATCTCAAAGTGGATCGGTTTGCCCGTGCCCGGATGCAGGAAAGAAACTTCCTTTGCGCAAAGCGCCAGGGCTCCCCCTGTTGCACGCCCGCCATACTTGATATCCCCCACAATGGGTGTCATCCGATAGGCAAGCTGTACCCGAATCTGGTGGAACCTCCCCGTCTTCAGGCTGATTTCCATCAGAAACTCATTATCCAGTTCTTTCATAATCCGGTATGAAAGCTCCGCTTTTTTCGCACGCGGATCATCCGGAGACACCACCTTCGCCTTCATCGCCTGGCTGTCCTTCACCAGATAATCCGTGAGGATGCCCTCTTTGGGAAGAGAGCTTTTCGAAGTCACGGCGATATACTTTTTGGTTGATTTCCGCTCCCGAAGCTGTCTGGACAGTGCCTCAGCCGCCGCCTTCGTCTTGCCGAAGCACAAAATACCTTCCACAGGCTGGTCCAGCCTGCTGACTACGCCAACATAGGGTTCTTCACCCTTGCGAGCCCGATAATTCCGAATCCATGAAACCAGATCCATCGCACTCCCGTCCCGGCTTTCCGTCGCCATCAAAGACGGCTTGTATACCACCAGGATGGACGTATCTTCATAGATCAATTCCGGTTCAACTACTTTTCCCATCGTTTCTCCTGTTCATCAGCCTTTTTTGACCACCAGTCCCGTCCCTTTCAAGCTTTTCTTCACGCTTTTCACGTTTGCTTTGGGCACCGCAAGAACCGCCCCCTCCTTCAGACCTGAAAATGCGCTTTTTTCAAAACGGACCGTATGTTTTCCCAGACGGATCTTCTTCAGCTTTTTACATTGTTTGAATGCGTTTGCTCCGACTGTTGTCACCTTCCAGGTGCTTTTGTCCGACAACACAAACGTATCCGCCAATTCCACCGTCTTCTTTTTCGTGGACACCGTACGGATCTTCAGCGCCTTCTTTCCGGAGAGCGGCACGAACCGTTCTTTCGCCAGCTGCTTCCCTTTGCTGTATACCACACATTCCAGTGATTCCAGCTTGCCCGCTGCATCACGCTCTTCGCGCAGCAGCTGTGTAATACTAGTACCGTCATACACACGCATTTCCAGTTTCTGTCTGCCCTGGGACTGTGTGTAGGTGCAGCGCACTTCTGCAGGCTGCTTTGCACCAGCTGTCTTTTTCGCGAATCCACTGTCCGCACTCTGGAGCCACGCCAGATACACAGCCGGCGTATGGGATGCCAGAATCAGCGGAGCATTCTGCCGCAGTGTCGCCGAATAACGGTACTCCTGCTCAGTCAGAAACGGTTCCGTTATATCCAGCAGATTCTGGAGGCTGTCCAAAAAGGCGTCCGTATCCCGGATTCCCATCTGTTTCAATCCCAGACTGAGCGCAAACATCTGCTTCTGATCCAGGCTCTCCCGGATCTTCTTCCGCTCCGTCCCGCCATCCTGCGGGATTCCCCCGGAAAAGGAAAGGCCGCCCAGATAGGATTGCATCATCTGTTTTTCAGAATCCGAAGCATTGTAATTGATCTCCACCAGCCCCTGTACCGCAGTCTGGCAGCCTGCGTATGCCGCACGGTCTTTCATATGCGTTCCTGCAAGGCTTTCCATTGCCTCATCCAGAAACTCCGGCATTTTGCTTGCATCTTCCGGATTCTTCACATATTCGATCTGCGTGCCGGATTCGGCATTTTGTACCACAGCCTTATATACCGCAAATGAGGACGGATCATAAGCCGTTCCACTGTCCAGTTTTCCCAGCTGCTTCTGCATCGCCGCAAGCTTTTCCGGGAAATCCGTATCTCCTTCCTGCGGCAGGCATACATCGTTCCCAAACCGCTGGAACCCCCAGCGTTCCGGAGCAACCCTGGGCACAAGATCATACGGGCTGATGATATTGAAGATATTCGTATACGCATCCGCTTTTGCATCCGACCGGATAGTTCCTGCCGGTGTTGCAAACGTATAGGCATAGATACGCCCTTTCTCCAGAGCAATCCCGCCCAGCTGTGCCGCGTCTCCGCCAGTTGCCGCCATTCCGTCCAAAGATCCAGCCAGCAGGTTTGCCACGGCCGCCCCTCTGGAATATCCCGTGATCCAGAAGATCACATCTCCTTTGACTTTCTTCGCCGCCAGATACTCTTCCAGGAAAGCCTTTGCTTTTTCTGCCGATTCTGCAAATCCCTTGTGGTCACCCTCTGTGCCGGGGTCGAAATTGCTCTCCCATTCCTTTTCATACCCGGCACTCCGCATTTGTACAGAAACCAGCGTATATTTTCCTGAAGGAAGGCTGATTTTCTTTTTTGCCGCCGCAACACCCATCGAATCCACCGTCGGCGTTTTCTGATAATCCTCATTCGCCTGGAAATCAGAAAAACCCATCCGTACCAGTGCCGCTTCGACCGAACGGCTCTGCGTCTTCCCTGATCCATCATTGCAGGATGCGGCAGCCAGCACCAACGATGCCTGTGCCAGAGACGCATCATACTGATCCGGCGCATGTGCAAAAAAGTCGTCTGTATAATAGAATGCCGCCTTCAGGCCGCCCACCGTTTCCGGACATTGGATCACACCGGTGTATTCCGGGTTCCCCCATGCTGCCGCCTCCGCACTTCTCTGGAATCCAATGCTTCCAAACACTGACGCAATCGCCAGTACCACAGACAGCGCAAACGCAGCGATCCCGTTTTCCAACTTACGGATCAATCAACTTCACCACCTCACCCGATTTTGAAACTTCAACATAGGAAATCTCATCTCCCGGCAAAAGATGCGCCAGGGCAGAATCCTTGCGGATGGCACTTGCGATATCAAAGCTGCTGGAATCCCGGAGTGCCTGAAGCACTTCATCGATCAGCGCTGTCTCGTCCGCCTCCAGCCCCTCCGGTATTTTTGCCGCAGCCTTGACCGGATACACTTCCACATCATTCACAAACTCCGCGTCAATCTGGATCAGACTTTGCGTCTGCAGTGCGCCCATCAGGATATCCGCATTCTTCGGCGCCACGCCCTCTGCAGCACGCTGGTAACAGGTTCCTGTCAGAGACGTCCCTTTCCTGGAGTAGTGCAGCATATCCACATAGAACAATAATCCGTAAAACCGGATGCGTTGCGCCCTGTCCGCATGCGCCGCCACATAAACCGCTGCCGCCGCAAACTTCTCCGGATCAAACCGTTTCATCCCGTTGGCCTCGGACGCCTCGCCGCCCTGCGCTCTCCGCATAATCCGCCTGCCCTGCTCCCGCGTCACGGTTTTTTCCAGCAATTCAATGTGGCGCAGAACACGCTGTACCTGCTTTTCCGGCACGTTGGTCTCGCATTCCAGAAGATATTGCTTCATGTTCTGGGGATCCTTCATCAGAAGCAGGAGCCCGTTGTGTGCCTTGTCCTGCACAGCCCCCTTTTCGTATCGGTGAATCGTCTTGTCTCCCCAAGCAAGAACCCGCGCCAGGCCTCTTTGGCTCAGCCCGTACTGCTCCCGAATCTCCTTGATTTCTTCCGGAGACAGGAGCTTGTGTTCTTTCCTGTACGCTTCATCCAAACTTTCATTCCTCCTTTCTTCAAAAGGTTTTGTAGCCTCATTATACTCAAAAAACCGCACTTGTCAACCCACTTTTGGCTTTGTGACCATGTTTTTTCAAATATGCTGTGCATATTTTTTTATTTTTTTGCTCCCGCCGGCCAGTTTTTGTGGTATAGTTTGATTATCACTTTTTCAATCCCAAACAATCAAGGAGTCTGTTTATGCGATTACTATTAGCCGAAGATGAAGAAGAAATGTCCCGCGCAGTCACAGCCGTCCTCAAGCACAGCCACTATTCTGTGGACGCTGTGTATGACGGGCAGGATGCACTGGATTATCTGGAAACCGGATTATACGATGCTGCAATTTTGGACATCATGATGCCAAAACTGGACGGTATTACGGTTCTGAAGAAAATCCGTTCTAAAGGAATGGACACGCCCGTGCTCCTTCTGACTGCAAAATCCGAAGTCGATGACCGGGTCACAGGACTGGACGCCGGCGCGGATGATTACCTGACAAAGCCCTTCGCTATGAAAGAGCTGCTGGCGCGGATCCGTTCTATTACACGCAGGCAGGGCGAAGTCACAAGTGAAATCCTGACTTTTGGAAATGTCTCCCTGGATCGGACAACCTTCACGCTCTCCGGCCCGGATGCCTCTGCCATCAAGCTGTCCAACAAGGAGTTCCAGATGCTCGAAATGCTGATGACAAACCCCGGGCAAATCATCTCCGCAGACCAGTTTATGGACAAGATCTGGGGCTATGATTCCGAAACCGAATCAAACGTGGTCTGGGTATACCTCTCTTATATAAGGAAGAAACTCGGAAAAG
>CADBTO010000228.1 GCA_902797565.1 uncultured Lachnospiraceae bacterium | reverse complement strand
TTTCCAACACCGTATCCGTGAAATTCGAAAACAGCGCATCCGGAACAAGGAACAGGTTCATCAGTAATCGTGTCACAGGATGCCGGGTCTCAGAGATAATCGCTGCACGCTCGCGTGAAAGCCCCACTTCCCGCTCCAGCATCACGCGCAGTTCCTGCTCCATCTCATCCATCAGATCCGAAAGATCCGCCATCCGCTCATCGAGCGCCGCCATATCCATGATGACCTGGTGGATGTCGTCCTCCAGCTTCCCATAATACGCCCGGTCGCCTTCCCGCAGCGTCCGGCTCCGCTCCAGGGTCAGTGCACGCAGCTTCTCCCGTGCCTTCGCCTTCCGCGCGGAGAGAATGTCGTGCATCGTCTGCATCTTTTGCAGGGAGCGCTTCAGCGGCCGCGCAGACGGTGACGTGGCAAGGAACACATCCCGCAGGAAATCCATATCATCATATAATATAGAAGCAACAAAGGTATAGGAGTAGACAGAGTCCACCAGCCGGTCTCCTTTCAGGATGCCGTGCCCCTCTCCCCAGTCATACGACTTCAGCAGCTTGCGCGTAAGCGGCTTATTCCGAACCACAAGCGCGTAATGCAGCGGCGTCAGCCCCAGGTCATCCCGCAGCCCCAGCTGGGTTTTCTGCGGCATCTCCCCGGTCAGCTCCCGTTCAAACACACCGGACATCCGCTCCTTCTGGAACCTGGCGTAAAAACCTTTAATCCGCCAGTAGAGCTCACGCGAGATTTTCCCGTCCATGACTGCCAAAAGCTTCTCATAAAACGCGATGTCATCCATCCGGATGCATAGCAGGCACAGGATAATCCCCTCGTAGACGCTCATACTGGCCCGCCCCTTCATCTGGATATAGACATCCGCAAAATTCCGCGTCATCTGCACCGCCGAAATCCGGGAAATATCCTCCACGAAGGCATCGAAGAACTTCTCTTCCGGATTTTCCAGCGAAGCCAGAAGCTCCTTGGGCGCACGTCCCTTCATATGCTCCAGGAACTGCACATAGCGCTCCTTGTCACACATCCGGTAGATGCCCTCTGCCCGGAGCAATGTGACATAAGGAACAAAATCCGGCTCCTTGGCAATAATCTCCAGGATCCGCTGGTACTTTTCTGTCAAAATCCCCTGCTCCTTGAAGCCCTTGCGCACGAAATTCAGCGCCCAGCCCAGCGTGAACTCGTATGTCCGCTTGTCCTCGCGGTTCCCGCGGATCAGGTTCTGCTGGAGGGTACGCAGAAGTTCCGCCAGCTCCTCCCCGGTTGTATCCGAAGGGGCAACGGTCTTTCCAAAAATCCGGCAATCCCGGCTTCCGGACAGCAGATGCACATTATCCCGTGCAGTTTCCTGATAAACTAGAAAACTACAGATGTCAGACAGTGGGATACGGTTGGACGGTGCCCAGTCATAATGGGACGGATGGAAATAAATTGCCTCATCCGTAATGATCGTCCCGTTCCCTTCCATAGACAGCTGGGAATATTCACTGCTGTACGCATACACCACCATCTGTTCCCCCGCCGGAATCTGGTAGCTGTCGAAGTACTGGTCGATATTATTCAGTTCAGAAAACTCAAAGACCAGGCTGCGGTAACGGCTCTTGCCCACAGCCAGAATTTCAGAATATCTGGACATTTCTACTCCCCGTATTTATTACAAACGTCGAATCAACGCAAAATCGAACTCTATCTTAACACACCCTTGATACAAATTACAAGATGGAAAATCAACCGAAAAAAATCCGGAAACGGGCTGCGATGCATTTTTTTCTTGCAAAAACGCACCGGGTCTGTTAAAATTACCATGTGTAGAATATAGGAACCATTATTGTAAATCCGTATGGGACGCATAGACAACGCACCATCGGGAACCGAAAGGAAACATCTGTTATGCAATCATTATCCCTCAAAGAAAAAGCCTCCTACGGCCTGGGTGCCGTTGGAAAGGACATGGTCTACATGCTCTCCGCAAGCTATGTCCTGTATTATTTCCAGGACATTATGGGCGTGCCCGGTGCGGCCATGAGCATGATCCTGCTCATCGCGCGGGTGTTTGACGCATTTAATGACCCCCTGATGGGCATTGTCGTGGCAAAAACCAAAACCCGCTGGGGGCGTTTCCGTCCATGGCTTTTGATCGGCACGATTTCCAATGCCCTGGTGCTTTCCCTGATGTTCTCCTGCCCGCCGGGCCTGGATGGCGGAGGGCTTGTGGCATATGCCGCAATTACCTATATCGTGTGGGGCACAACCTACACCATGATGGACATCCCCTACTGGTCCATGATCCCGGCGTTCACGGAAGGCGGGAAGGAACGGGAAGGGCTGACCACGCTGGCACGGACCTGTGCCGGGGTTGGCTCTGCACTCATCACCATTATCACGATGATGTGCGTCCCTGCGCTGGGACGGCTCCTGGGCGCATCGGACGCCGCAGAAGCGGAACGGCTCGGTTTCCGCGCCTTCGCGATCCTGGTCGCGGTGCTCTTCATCCTGTTTTTGGCCTGCACCTGCCTGAATATCAAAGAAAAATCCAATACGGACATCCAGACCGCCTCTGTTGGCGATATGTTCCGGGCGCTCCTGAAGAACGACCAGACGATGGCCGTTGTCATCACGATCGTCCTGATCAACTGCTCGATCTACCTGACCAGCAACCTCGTGATCTATTTCTTCAAATATGATTTCGGCGGCGAAGGCTGGAACGGCAGCTATACGCTGTTCAACACCTTCGGCGGTGCGGTGCAGATCCTTTCGATGATGCTGCTCTACCAGTTTCTGCGCAGATTTTTTGACAACATCCGGATCTTCTACATCTGCCTGGGGCTGGCAATGGCAGGCTACGCTGTGCTGCTTGCACTGGCATTTACGAATATGTCGAATGTCTACATCCTCTTTATACCGGGATTCTGCATCTTTGCGGCAAACGGCATCCTGACCATCCTCGTGACGGTCTTCCTGGCAAACACCGTGGATTATGGCGAGATCAAGAATGGCGAACGGGATGAAAGCGTGGTCTTTTCCATGCAGACCTTTGTCGTCAAACTTGCAAGCGGCATCGCCGCCTTCATTACCGGTATCGCGCTCTCCGTCTTCCACATCCAGAAGGACACGGCAGACAGCGCTGCAGCAGCCGTGGATTACTCCCTCCAGGTCGCAGAAAGCGCCAAAATCGGCCTGCGTATGACCATGACCGTCCTGCCCATCTTCGGACTGCTCGCTGCCCTCTTCTGGTTCCGGAGCCGCTTTATCCTGACGGATGAAAAGGTGGAGGAAATTGCGCAGAAGGTAAAAGAAAGACGGACGGCGCAGGCAAACCTGAAATAACGGTTCAAGTCCTGCACATTGGTTCCCCGGAAGTTCCGGAATGTTCCAAAATGCAGCTTGACAGCCAAAGCAGCCAGGTGTATATTAAAGAATGATGCAGTTATTTCGGTACTTGAAAAACGCTGCGTTAATGAGACAATACACATACGAAACAATCAAAACAATTCAAAAAAGAGAGGGATCCTATGTACCAGAAACCAACCATTCTCGTTAATTCAGACCTGCAGGAAGGCGTCTATGCCGCAAGCGGTGCTGCTGCCTCCTGCTTTTCCGGCTCTGCCGTGATCGACTCCACGCCCCAGCAGAATGGCTCGCCTTATTATGAACTCTGGCTGACAGGCACGCACAGCGGCGACCATTATTCCAACGGCTGCCAGTATATCATTTCGTTCAACCAGAATGTCACATTCTTCGATATGGACGGCGAAGGAACCGGGTCATCAAACGGCAGCATCCTGACTGTCAACTATGACACCAGTGCACGCGCCATCAAACCCAGCGAAAATGTGGGACACGGACGGGTTCGTGTGACCGCGGGAGACAATCTGGAGATCATTGGCGTCCAGATGATCGAGACCGGTGCGTTCAACAAATAATCAGGCATACAAATACCGGGAGTGCTCGAAGACCCATCGAGTGCTCCCGGTTCTTTTATCCCGTCTTCATCATATTCGGCTTTTCCTTCCCCAGCCTGGGTTCATACAAACGAAAACTCCTCCAAAAACGCCGCATCCTGACGCCCTGCCTCGCCCGCCATCCCTGCCTCCTTCGGCTGGATGAATTTCCATGTCACATCTGCATTCTTCGTTCCAAAGATTTTTGTCAAGGCAACAATATCCGGGTTTCTGGTATAATAATGATAGCCATAGGTCTTCCGCAGCGCCTGCATGGTCAGCTCCGGCAGCCCGCACGCCTTCCCTGCCTCCCGGACCACACGGAACGCCGACGAGCGCGACAGCGGCCTGGGACGCCCGTTCCGATCCGGTTTCAGGCTGGGAATCAGATAGTCCGCATCTGAAAGGCCATAATCCGCCGCATACTCATAGATCCGCTCCAGCGTGTCCCTGCTCAGATAACCTTTCGCCATCTGCCCATGCCTTTGCAGGGAATCAAAGTGCCTGACATCCCCCAGCGTCAGCCCCAGGATGTCCTTTTCCATCATCCCGGACTGCAGGCCGAGCAGGAAGAGGATGTAGTATTTGTCGCCCTTCGCCTTCAGGTATGCGCCGACCATCTTCAGTTTTTCTTTGTCTATGACAGGTTCCGAACGGTTCATGATTTAAGGACTCCTTTGTGTGCGCGCAGAGTTTTTCGCTAAAACGGTTCATTTTCGCAGCAGAGCTGCTCAAATAAACCGTCTCTGTGACTGCGTGGGGATGCTCCGCTTCGCTCCGAGCCCCACTTCGTCCGACGTTTCCGCGCACAGTCGGAGTCTGGCATTTAAGGACTCCTTTGTGTGCGCATTACTTGGCCCTAAAACGGTACATTTTCGCAGCGAATGCCGCTCACACCACCT
>CADBTO010000227.1 GCA_902797565.1 uncultured Lachnospiraceae bacterium | reverse complement strand
TTCGGCTCCGCCGCGTATCTGCCCATCAAGCCTCCGGCTCCGCCGCTTCCCCGGCAGGCGCCTCTGCCGCTGCATCTGCCGGATCGGGCGCACCCTCTTCCAGACCGTAATGCACACGGATCATATGCTCGATGTCCGAGAGCATCTGGGGATTTGCCGCCAGGAATGCCTTGGCATTCTCCCGCCCCTGTCCGATCTTGTCCCCCTGGTACGCATACCAGGCACCGGATTTATTGATGATATCCAGGTTTGCTGCCAGATCCAGGATATCCCCTTCCCTGGAAATGCCCTTGCCGAACATGATATCAAACTCCGCTTCCCGGAACGGGGGTGAAATCTTGTTCTTCACCACCTTGACCCGGGTACGGTTCCCGATCACCTCGCCCTGCTGCTTGATCTGCTCGATGCGGCGCACATCCAGGCGAACCGAGGAATAAAACTTGAGTGCTCTTCCGCCTGTCGTAGTCTCCGGATTTCCGAACATAACCCCGACCTTCTCGCGAAGCTGGTTGATGAAGATGACCACACACTTGCTCTTGCTGATCGCCGCCGTCAGCTTCCGCAGCGCCTGGGACATCAACCGCGCCTGCAGGCCCACATGGGAATCCCCCATGTCCCCGTCGATCTCCGCCTTCGGCACGAGTGCCGCCACAGAGTCCACGATCACGATATCCACCGCGCCGGAGCGTACCATCGTCTCCGTAATCTCCAGCGCCTGCTCGCCATTGTCCGGCTGGGAGATATAAAGTTCGTCGATATCCACCCCGATATTCCGGGCATACACCGGATCCAGGGCATGCTCCGCGTCGATGAAGCCCGCGATCCCGCCGCGCTTCTGCACCTCTGCAACACAGTGCAGCGCCACAGTCGTCTTCCCGGAAGACTCCGGGCCATAGATTTCCACCACCCTGCCTTTGGGCACGCCGCCCAGGCCCAGCGCAATATCAAGGCTGATTGAACCGGTCGGATACGTCTCCACCTGCATATGGGCGCTCTGGTCTCCCAGCTTCATCACGGATCCCCTGCCAAAATCCTTCTCTATCCGCGCAATGGCCGCCTCTAATGCCTTTTTCTTCTCTTCTGCAATCTTTTCCTCTCTTTTTTCTTCTTTTTTACTTGCCATAACCCGCGGTATTCCTCCTTCTTGTATCCCTTTCGTTCCTATCACGTTTCCACTCTGCCACAGAATAAAGCCCCATAACAGTACACTGTTCCAGCCGTCCTTTCGCCGAAGTTCTGTGCTTGTATACGATTGCACTATATCACCAAATCAAGTAGACACATAACAAATCCACATTCCGTTCCCGCCAGGCTTGTATGGACAGCAGCCGAAACCTTTCCCTACGCAACGCACGCAAGCCCGCCCGACTATGCCGGAAATTTTCTTTAGCACCCCCGCCGTATCAAAAAAGCCTCCGGTCTGGAAGCCCTTCTGCCCGCGCAAAAATCCCAAACGGCAAAGCTGGATTGCCTCATAACCGCCGCCTTCCAAACTCAAATTTCAAAAAACTTATCCGTGGAAAACCCTGCCCGGAACAGGCAGCGCATTGTTCAAACATCGAATTATTGTTCAAAAGAAAGTAAGCCTATGCTACCATAGGCTTACGCATTTGTCAAGCTAATTTTTCAGCGAAAGGCTTTTTTTCCAAATAGAAACCCCAAACCCGTTATTTCACCGCAATCGCTTCCACTTCGCACAGCACGCCCTTCGGCAGATCCTTCACTGCAACGCAGCTGCGGGCCGGTTTCGAAACGAAATACTTCTCATAGACCGCGTTGAATGCGGCAAAATCTGCAATCTCCGCAAGGAAGCAGGTGGTCTTCACCACATTTTCAAACGAGCAGCCCGCCGCTTCCAGAATCGCGCCGACATTTTTGCAGCTTTGCTCCGCCTGCGCCTCGATCCCCTCTGCAATCGCACCGCTTTCAGGGTCTACCGGGATCTGCCCGGAACTGAATACGAAGCCCCCGGCCACAATCCCCTGCGAATACGGGCCAATCGCGCCCGGTGCCTTGTCTGTCTTTACAATCTCCATAGCCCTTGTTCCAATCCTCCTATTTCTGCTGCTTCACA
>CADBTO010000226.1 GCA_902797565.1 uncultured Lachnospiraceae bacterium | reverse complement strand
GCAGAAGTGCAGAAGTGCAGAAGTGCGATGGGTAGACGGGGAGACGGAATGACGGGATGACGGGATGATGTGCAGAAGCGCGACAGGCAGACGGACAGAAGCGCAGACGGAATGAAACAGAATGACGGGCAAGCGGGGTGACGGAATGACGGGCAGGCGGGGTGACAGAATGACGGGCAAATGAGATGACAGAATGACAGGGGGTGAGGGATGCTTTGCTGACAGAAGAGCGGATGATGCGGATCCTTGCGATTGTGGACAGCCGGGGGAGTGTGACGCTGCCGGAGCTGGTTTCAGAAACCGGAATGAGTGAATCGACCATCCGCCGGGACCTGGGAAGCCTGGACCAGGCGGGCAAGCTGCAGCGGGTTCGGGGCGGAGCGGTTTCGAAGCGGCCGGGAACGGTGGTGGCGGATGCACTGGTGGATGAACGCCAGAAGCAGCACATAGAAGAAAAAGACAGGGTTGGGCATTATGCGGCGTCTTTTATTAAGGAAGATGATTTTGTCTATCTGGATGCGGGGACAACGATAAGTCGGATTATTCCATATATCAACGGGGCGATGGCAACCTTTGTGACGAATGCAATCAGCCATGCCAGAGAGCTTTCAGCGAGAGGATATCAGGTGTTTCTTCTGGGCGGGGAGTTCAAAATGGCGACAGAAGCGATCGTTGGTGAAGAGGCGATCCTGTCGCTGGCAAAGTATCATTTCAGCAAAGGCTTTTTTGGAACAAATGGGATCACAGATACCGAAGGATTCACAACGCCGGAGGTCAATGAGGCGCTGGTGAAGCAGGCGGCGATGGAAAGCTGCGCAGAGCGTTTCGTGCTTGCGGATGCCAGCAAGTTTGACCAGGTCGCAGCGATCCGCTTCGGAGAGATCACGGATGCGGTGATCATCTCTGAGGGAGAAGTCCCGGCGAAATACCGGAAGTATTGCGAAATTGCAACAGAGATTTAATAAAATAGAAAATGACAAGCGCACAAAGGAGTTTCCTGAATTATGATTTATACGGTAACATTTAACCCATCGCTGGACTATATTGTTTCAGTGGACCATTTCAAGGTCGGCATGGTGAACCGGACAACCGAGGAACTGATGTTCCCCGGCGGAAAGGGGATCAACGTGTCCATGGTCCTGAAAAACCTTGGCTATGACAGTGAGGCACTGGGATTTATGGCGGGGTTTACAGGGAAGGAGATCGCGCGGCTGCTTGAAGAGCGGCAGGTGCAAAGCAGCTTCATTGAAGTGGCAGAAGGGATTTCGCGGATCAATGTAAAACTCCGCAGTGATGAGGAATCAGAGATCAACGGGATGGGGCCGGCGATCGGGGATGCGGATATCCAGAAGCTCTATCGCCAGCTGGATCAGTTAAAAGATGGTGATATTTTGGTTCTGGCGGGCAGTATTCCAAAGGTTATGCCGGAAACGATGTATATGGATATTATGAAGTACCTGTCTGGGAAAAATATCCGTATTGCCGTGGATGCAACGCGGGATCTTTTGATGAATGTCCTGGAGTACCATCCGTTCGTGATCAAGCCGAACAACCACGAACTGGGCGAAATCTTTGATGTGTCATTGAAAACGAAGGATGACGTGGTGCCCTATGCGAAGCGGCTGCAGGAGCAGGGTGCACGGAATGTCCTGGTTTCTATGGCAGGCGAGGGTGCGCTGCTCGTGACAGAGGATGGAAAGGTCTATGCTTCAGAGCCGCCCAAAGGGACGGTGAAGAATTCCGTGGGTGCCGGGGATTCAATGGTGGCAGGATTCCTGGCAGGTTATCTGCATTCCGGGGATTACGAGGAAGCGTTCTATACGGGGCTTTGCACAGGGAGCGCGTCTGCGTTTTCAGACAACCTTGCCACGAAGGACGAGGTCAAGGCGCTGCTGGGGCAGCTGGGAAAGACGTATTTGTAAAGGCATAAAGACATCATTGCCAGGGCAGAAGATGCAGCGAAAAGTATGTTTAATGATGGGGGAAAGCGAATGAGAGTAAGAGATTTGCTATCGCCGAAGTGCATTGACCTGAATGGCAGTGCATCAAGCAAACCGGAAGTCATCGGGAAAATGGTCGACCTGATGATCAAGCGTGGGAATATCAAAGACCGGGATACCTACCAGAAGGGCGTGTTTGCCCGTGAGGAAGAGGGATCCACCGGGATCGGGGAAGGAATTGCGATCCCGCACTGCAAGTCGGACGCGGTTTCTGCGCCGGGGCTTGCCGCAATGGTTCTGAAGGACGGCGTGGATTATGACGCGCTGGACGGAGAGCCGGTCCAGCTGATCTTTTTGATCGCGGCACCGAATACAAAGGACAACATCCATCTGGAAGTTTTGTCCCGTTTGTCGATGCTGCTTATGGATGAGAAATTTATTTCAGATTTGAAAAATGCAAAGAGCCCGGAGCAGTTCCTGAAGGTCATTGATGCGGCAGAAGCGGCGCGGGAAGCGGAGGATGCAGCGAAAGCGGCTGCGAAGCCCTCCGGCGGTGTGGATGTGGTGGCAGTGACTGCCTGCCCGACCGGGATTGCGCACACCTATATGGCGGCAGAGGCACTGGAGAATGCCGGCGAGGCGCTGGGCTACAAGGTCAAGGTGGAGACTCGTGGGTCTGGCGGTGCGAAGAACGTGCTGACGGCAGAGGATATCGAATCCGCAAAAGCGGTCATCCTTGCCTGCGAGGTGAAGGTGCCCACGGATCGCTTTGTCGGGAAGAAAGTCCTGCAGGTCAAGGTGGCGGACGGCATCCACAAGGCGGAAGAGCTGGTGAAGAAAGCGGCTGCGGGCCAGGCGCCGGTGTTTGAAGGGGATGGCGGCGAGGCGGTGAAAGAAACGGCTGCGGGCGGAGACTCTGTCGGGCATCAGGCGTATCAGCATCTGATGAGCGGCGTGTCCCATATGCTTCCGTTCGTTATTGGCGGCGGGATTATGGTGGCACTGGCATTCCTGCTCGATACACTGATGGGCTATGGTTCCGTTGGTGATTCCTTCGGTTCTGCGACGCCGATTTCCGCATTCCTTAAGAACGCGGGCGGGCTTGCAATGGGAATGATGACCCCGGTTCTGGCGGGCTACATTGCGTACTCGATCGCGGACCGGCCGGGCCTTGCGGTCGGTTTCCTGGGCGGTCTTCTGGCATCGAACGGGAATCCTGCCGTGGCAAGTTTCAACTGGGCAGACAACCTTGGTCCGGTGTCCTCGTTTGTCAAGAATTTTGCCTTTGTAGGACCGAATGGCGGTGCAACGGTCTCCGGATTCCTGGGTGGTCTTGCAGCAGGTTTTGTGGCTGGATTTATTGTTCTTTGGTTGAAGAAAGTTACGGAGAATCTGCCGGCATCGCTGGATGGGATTCGTCCGACACTGATTTATCCGCTGTGCGGGATGTTCATTATGTCCGTTCTGATGTGCTTTATCCTGAATCCGGTGATCGGCGTGGTAAACTCAGGGCTGAGCACGATGCTGAATGCAATTTCCGGTTCCGGCCTGCTTTGGCTGCTGGGCCTGCTGCTGGGCGGAATGATGGCGATTGATATGGGTGGCCCGATCAACAAGGCGGCCTATGTGTTTGGTACAGGAATGCTGGGAACGGCAGCAGACCTTGTGGCAGGCGGTGCAGCACAGACAGACCCGCAGGTCCAGGCGTGCTACATTGCTATGGCAGCAATCATGGTAGGCGGGATGTGCCCGCCGGTGGGGATCGCAGTGGCGACGCGGCTTTTCCCGAAGAAGTTTACGCAGGCAGAGCGGGACAGCTGGGTTTCCAACATCGTGATGGGCGCTTCCTTCATTACCGAAGGCGCGATCCCGTTCGCGGCAGCGGATCCGGGGCATGTCATCCCCTGTACGCTGGTTGGCTCGGCAGTCGGCGGCCTCCTGTCCGCGCTGTTCGGGTGCACGCTGATGGCTCCGCACGGCGGGATCTTCGTGTTCGCGACAGTTGGAAAGCCGATTATGTATATCATCGCATGGCTGGTTGGTTCTGCAGTAACCTGCCTGATGCTCGGATTCCTGAAGAAGGATGTGCAGAAATAAACGGGTGTCCGGATGGTGGTAAAGCCATCTGATAAAATCATTCGAAAAAAATTTGGAAAAATAGAAAAAAATACTTGAGATAATCAGGCAAATCCTGTTATAATGTACCAAGTGTTTCAAGACGCTGCTTCTTGGCGTATGAATGGCAGGAAGACGTAGGGGGGGCTGCCTCCCCGGAATCGGCTGCAGGGGTGCAGCTGGCGCCGGGGAGGGGGCTGGTCGGTAAGTTTATGAAAAGGAGAGAAAAGAATGAAAGAATTCACCTACACCATTAAGGATCCTGAGGGTATCCATGCACGTCCGGCTGGACTGTTCGTGAAGCAGGCTGCTTCCTTTGGCTGCTCGGTTATGATCGCAGGGAACGGCAAGGAAGTGGACGCAAAGAGGATTCTGGGCGTGATGAGCCTGGGGATCAAGCAGGGGATGGATGTTACCGTG
>CADBTO010000225.1 GCA_902797565.1 uncultured Lachnospiraceae bacterium | reverse complement strand
GGCCTTTTTCTTTTGCCTGATGTTACTCCACCACCTGTGTCCAACCGTACTTGTCTTCGATCCTGCCCCACTGGATGCCCGTCAGGGTATCGTACAGCTTCTGGGTCAGTTCGCCGGTCTTCATATCGTTGATGATGACCTCGTCGTCCTTGTAGCGCAGCTCGCCCACCGGCGAGATGACTGCCGCCGTACCGGTTCCGAACACTTCTTCCAGCGCGCCGTCGTGGCCGGCCTTCATCAAAGCATCCACAGACAGCCGCGTCTCGTTCACCTTGTAGCCCCAGTCGCGCAGCAGATGCAGCATCGAATCACGGGTCACGCCCGCCAGCACCGTGCCGTTATCAATCGGCGCTGTGTAGATCTCGCCGCTAATCTTGAACATAATGTTCATCGTCCCGACTTCTTCCACATACCTGCGGTTCTCGCCATCGAGCCAGAGCACCTGGTCATAGCCCATCTTCTCCGCCTTGACCTGCCCCAGGATGGAGCCGGCATAGTTCCCGCCGCACTTCGTGAAGCCTGTGCCGCCCTTCACCGCGCGGACCAGCTCATCCTCCACAAGGATCTTCACCGGATCCAGCCCAGTTGCATAATACGCTCCCACAGGGCAGCCGATAATCATAAATTTATAAGACGTCGCCATATGCACGCCAAGCGCATGCTCCGTCGCAAACATGAACGGGCGGATATACAGGGAAGTATTCGGTGCAGACGGCACCCAGTCCTGCTCCACCTTCACAAATTCCCGCACGGCCTGCACGAAATCCTCCACCGGGAACGCAGGCATGCAGAGCCGTTCATTGGAACGCTGCATCCGCTTCGCGTTCATCTCCGGGCGGAACAGCTGGATCTTCCCATCCTCCCGACGGTATGCCTTCAGGCCCTCAAACGTCTCCTGCGCATAATGCAGGGTCACGCAGGACGGATCCAGCTCGATCGGCGCATAGGGCACGATCCGCGCGTCCTTCCAGCCCTCGTCCTTCGTCCAGTCACAGACGAACATATAGTCCGTCATATATTTCCCGAAGCCCAGACTGCTTTCATCCGGCTTTTCCTTCAGCGTCTCGCATTGCTCAAATCGAATGTCCATAATCTTCTTCTTCCTCCTTCATGCTTTTCTGTCCGCCCCGGACCACCCGCCGGGATTACAAGCGTTTTGTATCTGTACACGGCAATCCGCCGGTGATACCATATTCAAACAGTTTTATTTGACAGAATCCACCGTCCCGAAGAACAGCGGCAGCCCTGTCTCTGTATCAATAATCCCGTACACAAACGGGCGGTCAAGGTTGATGACCTCTTCCTTTGGCGGATCCTCCCTGGTGGGTGCCGAACCAGCCTTTGCCATTGCAGCAGTTGCAGCGGCCGCCTTCGTGCCGTTGCGGTCCAGCTCAATATGGGTCTTGTGCAGCACACGGTCGATGTAGATCTGCTGGCTCCCGCCCTTCAGTTCCGCCATTCTGGAAAAGTCTGCCTGTTCGCCAAACGCAGCCTGGATGCCAAGCTTGGGCAAAATCCCCTGCAGTTCCACGTTATAATCATATTTGAATTCCGGAATCTTCGTCACAATCCTGCGCTTCGCACGGTTCTTGTACGCTGCCAGCAGCTTCTCCCCATCCAGCTTCGCCAGATAGCTGTCCACATCCTCACCCTCCGGCGGAAGCAGTGCCAAAAACGCGAAATCTGCATTGTTATAATAATGGAAGAAGCCCCGCCCGCCTTCCAGTTCCAGGAAATAATCCCCGGTCTTCGAGGTGCTGAGCATATTAACCTTCTGCTTTGTGCCATCCTGCTTCGTGAAGATGCCGTCCTTGTCCACCTGGTAATCTTCGTAGGGATCCTGCCACTTGTTTTCGAAATAGACCGCGTTGACCAGCACCATTACGGTACTTGCATCCAGCTGGTCAATAATCGACGGGATCAGCCCCTTCGTGCGCTCATCCACCCAGGAATTGATCTTCCCCACGGTATCCTTCGTGAACGCTTCATTATTCAGGGTCGCCGCAAACTGTTCCTTCATCTGTTTCGCGAAATCCGGCTTGATCGTCGCGATTGCCTCATTCGTCCAGACCGCGTCCGCGACTTCATAAATACTCTGGGTGTATTTCACCGCATCCCCGGACGTCAGCCGCGCATGGATGTTCCCCAGGCTGTTTCCAAATGAATCCACTCCGCCCGCATCCGAAACACCGAACGCCTGTTCAAATTCTTTCCGGGTATCCCCGTCCGCACCCTGCGCCACCATAGCAAGGCAGGTCAGAACCGAATCCGGCGAGATCAGGGTATTGGATTTCTTCGTATCCTCGCTGCGAACCTGCTTCAGGAGCGAAACCGCAAAATTCGTTGCACCGAAAACCGACGCATCCAGTTCCTTGTCCGAAACTGCCGGTACATTGACAGCACCGCCATCCGCATCGTCATCCTGCGTATCGTCCGTGTCCACAGGCTTCGTGTCCGTCCCGCTTTCCGCCGCCTTTTTTGAAATCTTGACCGTGCAGGAGAACTTCTGCTTCTTTTTGTCCACCGTCACCACAGCCGTGACCTTCGCCGTACCAGCCTTCAGTGCCTTGATCTTGACTTTCTTGCCGTTTGCCGTGATCTTTACAAGATTCTTCCCTTTCGTGACAGACCACTTCACATTTTTGACACCCGTGACCTTGATTGTCTTCGTCTTCCCAACGTTCATCGAAAGCTTCTTTTTTGAAAGCTTCACTTCCTGCTTCCCGCTTGCAGCCTCCACCATCGCAGGCCCCGCCACCGAACCGGCAAGCAGGGATGCCGCAAGTGCGCCTGCCGCAAGACCCGCCAGGATTTTCTGTTTCTTCATGCTTCTAAGACCCCTTTCCAATCTTATTTCTGCTTATTTTACAGCATCCACCGTTCCGAGGAACAACGGCATGCCTGTATTTGTATCAATGATCCCATACACAAACGGGCGGTCAAGGTTGATGACCTCCTCCTTCGGCGGATCCTCCTCAAACAGGCTCCCTGCTCCGACCATCACTGCCGCAGTCGCTGCTGCCGCCTTCGTCCCGTTCCGGTCCAGCTCAATATGCGTTTTGTGGAGGACCTTGCTGATCTGAAGGTGGCGGCTTGGATCCTTCAAGGTCGCCATCGGCGTAAAGTCCGCGGAAGCCGCGAACGCGTCCCGGATCCCCAGTTCATTCATACTGTGGTTCAACTCTGCCTGATAATCATACTGGAACTCCGGAATGCTGGTGACAATCCTGCGCTCCGCCCGGTTCCGGTATGCCGCCAGGAATTTCTCCCCGTCCAGTTTTCCCAGATACACATCCACATCCTCGCCCTCCGGCGGGAGTAAGCCCAGGAAGGCAAACCGCGGGTTGTCATAATACCGGATAAAGCCCTTCCCGCCTTCCAGCTCCAGGAAATAATTTCCCGTATCCGAATCCTTCAGCATATTCACGGTCTGCTTCGTGCCATCCTTCTTTGTAAACACGCCTTCCTTGTCCACCTGGAAGTCATTATACTGATCGCGCCACGCACTCTCAAAGTACACGGCATTCAGCAGGACGATTGCTGCTTCATCATCAAGGCTGTTGATGATGTCCGGAATCATATGCTTCGTCTTCTCGTCCACCCAGGCGTTCATCTTCCCCGGCGTGGATGAAGAAAACGCTTCATTATAGAAAGCCGCATCAAAACTCGCCGTCATCCGCTTCACGAAATTTTCATCCAGCTTCGCCATCGTCTCATTCGTCCAGATCGAATCTGCCACTGCATAACGGCTGCTTGTATACTTCTCCTGCTCCGGATCCGTCAGCCGTGAATGCATGCTCGCCAGGCTGTTCACAAAGGCATCCAGCCCGCCCTCGCCAGCCGTCCCAAACGCCTTCTCAAACTCCGTCCGCGTATTCCCGGCAGATCCTTCTGCCACCATCGAAAGGCAGGTCAAAATCGAGTCCGGCGAGATCAGGACATTTTCCTTCTTTGCATCCTCCTTTCGAAGCTGCTGCAGCATCGAAAACGCAAAATTCGATGCGCCCAGCACGGACGCCTGGATCTGGTCCTTCGAAGCATCGGAAGCATCTGCTTCCTGCGAAGTTCCTGCACCGCCCTGGTCTTCCTGCGGATCCTCCGGCTCTTTGCTGCTGTCATCTTTCGTCTTATCGTCTTTTGTCTTATCGTCTTTCGTTTTATCGTCTTTTGTCTTGTCGTCTTTCGTTTTCTTGGACGTCCCGCTGCTGACAGCCTTCCCGGTGATCTTCACCGTACAGTTATATTTTTTCGACTGCACCGTTGCTGTCACGACCGCCGTCCCGGCCTTCAGTGCCTTGATTTTCACCTTTTTCCCGTTCGCCGTAATCTTCACAAGCGCTTTGCCCTTCGTCACAGTCCATTTCACCGTCTTTGCGCCAACGACCTTCACCGTCTTCGTCTTTCCCGTCTTCATGGAAAGCTTTTTTGCGGTCAGTTTCACAGCCGCCGCCTCTGCCGGCACCGGCTGTATGGCTGTACCCGCAAACAAGGACAATGCCAGCGCGCCTGCTGCAAGCCCCGTCCATCCCTTCTTCATGGATGTTTTCTTCATTTTTTGTTTCATCATTACTCATCCCTTCATCTCACGCTTCTATGCCTCGTTCCTTTCTCTCGTGCCCCTCTATCCCGCATTTCCAGAAACGCCGGCTTATCTTTTCGAGCTCCGCTGCCGCAGGCTCTGTTTTTTATAGATATACTGGTTCACCGCCTGGTCGATGTCATCGAACTGGCAGCCCACCGTAATGTTCCCGC
>CADBTO010000224.1 GCA_902797565.1 uncultured Lachnospiraceae bacterium | reverse complement strand
TGACGGATATGGATTCGCGGATGTGTGGATGTATGTAATCCAGTTTTTCGTATGGAGTTTTGAAGGTACTTGGAAAGAAGTATCATTAGCCTCTTGCTTTGCAAGGGGCGTTTCTATTATCGTGTAGTCTTCGGCAGGGGAAGCCGGATTTTCCGGGCACACCCAGGTCGTAAAGAAGACAAATAAATCATACAGTTGAAAGGAGAAGAAACAGATGATGGAAACGAAAATGAAGAAAACTTTGCTGACCATGCTGCTGGCATGTGCCGTGATTGTTTGCGGGATATGTGGGAGCATCGGTTATGTGGAGGCGAAGCAGTCAAATGAAGAGGCTTGCAAGGCTTATGCCAAATTCCTGGCAAAGCATCCACTGCAGAAATTTGAAGACGGCCAGTTTGAGGATGCGTCTTTTTCGAAGGATGACAGAACCTATGTGAATACCTTCTGGATTGAGGATCTGGATTCTGACGGGACACCGGAACTTGTTACATTTACACCTGTGAACTTCCGTTGGTTCATTGTCCGCTTCTATCAGTACAAAGACAACAAGGTTACACGCTGCAAGCTTGAAAGCGGGAAGTCAGCAGTGCTCAATAACTGCGCGACAGCGAATGGCGCATATGCGTTTTCTGCCTGCAAGAATGGCCATATCCATAATGTGTACCAGGGAGAAAAGAAGAGCAAGGAAGTTGTTTACCAGCTGAAGGACGGCGTCCTGAAGAAGGTTACGGTGGACAAGCAGTGTAAAGAGAAGAAGATCAAAGAAGTGAAAAATACGGTGAATAACCGGAAAAAGCTGAAGGCGGGCGAGCTTTCATAAAAATCGTCTGTTGAAACAGAGATGTCCAAATAAAAACATCCAAATAGGAGCTTGACGGGGGAGAGATGGATGGATTAGTATAGAAAGAGGATAGGTGAATGGTTTTTTTGCACAGGGATTCATATGTTGTAGTTCTGTAATTTCATCAATTACCTCCTACAATAAATCCTTAAATGCTCGGTTTCTCTATGCAAGAGATGGCTGATTTCCAGTGAAACGCCTTCCGCTTGCATCGTTCGCCTATCTACCAGAATCATCCATATGGGTTCATATGCAAAAGAACACATGTCCAGCTTTTTTTCTGGTATACCACAAGCGAGTCCACAATACTCCCTTTTGAAGGGATTCGTCAAGCCCCCGTTTGGTCGCGTGCGGGCATCGATTTATCATTGAATTATATGAAAGACATCAAAATAGGGGTGCGTGGGTTTCTACCATGCACTCTTTTTTTGCATGAGCTGCGTTCGGAAGGTTTTATCCGGTATATTGATCCATGCGTCTCATGCCGTCGATTTTGCTGTCGTCCAGCACGTGGACATATAAATCCTCTGTGATCGCGCGGTTCGCATGACCGAGTAATTCCTGCAAGGTCTTTGTATCTCCTCCCATATCTGCGTGGGCACGGACATAATCTGTAGCGAAGGTGGCACGGAGTGCATGGGTGGTGAAATGCTCGATATGGATTCCATTTTCATCCAGCCGCTTGAGTGTACGCCCGATTGCCTTATTTGCCGCTGAGTTTGAAACAGGTTTTCCACGGACAGACTTGAAGATATAGCTGTTATCTTCCGGCATTCCGATCTGGTCGAGTATATATTTCAGTTTGTCATTGATTGGGATCTTCCTTCGGCCGGCGTCAGATTTAGGCATATCACCTTCCACGACTTTATGGTTTTTGTCCACGGTCATTGTACGGTTTACCCAGATGTATCCATCATGGATATCTGAGGGACGGAGGCTGCTTGCTTCGCCCTGCCGCAGGCCGGATTCGAGCATGAAGCACAGGAAGAAGTACAGGTGTTCTTTGACAAGCTCTTTAAGGAATGGGTTCAATTCCTTTTCACGTTCCAGTGCACGGTGTTTTGTCTTGCGGGCAGTGCACGGCTTTTCCGGCAGCAGGCCGACGGCTGCGCATACATCTTTTTGAATGAATTCTTCCCGTTTCGCAACTTCGAAGATGCGTTTTAATGTCTTAATAATCTCATTCGCATAGCCTGTACTGACTTTCGACGCGCAATCTTCCTGTAATGCAAGGATTTCCTGCCGGGTGACGTCTGCAATGTTCTTGTCACCGATCGCAGGGAAGATATGGTTTTTGGCGTGTTCCATATACTCCCGAAGAGAAGCGGACTTCCGCCTGCGATCCACTTCGTCAAAATACACCTCTGCTACTTCCCGTACTGTACCCTGTTTTTGCGGGGCAAGTGTCTGATATGCCTTGGAGAGCGCCTGCATTGCCGCAGCAAGTTCATCCTGTATGGTTTGCGGGTTATGATGATGGGACGAAAACAATTCTGTCAATGCATCGTCTGTGTTAGGGGATAGCCGTTTCAGATGTTTCCAGTTGTCATCCGTGATAAAAATCAGATGGAAATGTTTCTTTTCTGCAGTCATGAACATAATTTGATACCTCGAATTTTCGCATTTTATAGATAATATAGCACGGGACGGGATTTCTTGTCAAGGAAGCCTGCTGGATAGATTTCTACGAAAAAAATCCCCTACGGTCGGCGAACCGCAGAGGAACTGCAAAAAAATTGAAAAGCGAGAACCTTTGATGTTGGCTCAAGGAGGTGGCGCAGGCAAGTAAGATGTGACACCTTCGCCATCTCCCTAAGCCCCCGACAGGGCATGAGTTTGTATCGCATAACCGATATATGGGAAATCAGGTCAAGCCATTCGGGGACTTGAGGCTTCTGCCGGGAGGATTTGTAAATGATGAAATTACGAAACAAAAAGGGGTTCCTGGCGATAGCATTGGCATCCATGATGGTGGCGACAGCAGTTCCGACGTCAGCCCTTACGGTTGAAGCAGCAACAAAGCCGACGGCGGCGGCAACAGCGACGGTAAGTCAAAATGGAACGAAAAAAATAACGATTAAGAAAAACGGATGGACGATCAAGTCCGTATCCGTAAAGAGCAGCAAGTCTACGGTGGCGAAGGCGACAAAGACGAAGTCTGCGATCACGATTTACGGGATCAAGAAGGGAAAAGCAACCTTTACGACGACGATCAAAGCGACAAAGGGAAAGAAGACAAAGACATATAAGATCAAGACGGTTGCTGCGGTCAAGGCACCGACGGCGAAGCTTTCCGCATCCACACTGGACGCTGGAAAGACAGCTTCTGTGAAGCTTTCCAATGTGGCGAGCAAGGCAACTGTGAAATATGTATCTTCCGATACAGCGGTTGCAACGGTGG
>CADBTO010000223.1 GCA_902797565.1 uncultured Lachnospiraceae bacterium | reverse complement strand
TACGCGTTTCTGGGCTGCGGGCTGGATATCTGTTATCCGCCGCAGAATCGGGATATTTTTGAAAAGCTTCCATATAATAACCAGGGGTGCCTGTTCAGTGAGTATCCGCTCGGTACAGCGCCGCTGGGGAAGAATTTCGTGGTGCGCAACCGGCTGATCAGTGCCATTGCGCAGGCGGTGGTCGTCATTGAGGCGAAGGGGCGGAGCGGTTCCCTGATCACGCTTGAATATGCCCTGGAGCAGGGGAAGGACATTTATGCGCTGCCGGGACGGGTGACGGATCCGCTGAGCGCCGGGACAAACCTGGCGATCTCCCAGGGGGCGGGGATTATCCTGTCCAAAGAGTATTTACTGGCGGAACTTTCGGATTTTCCGGATTTTATGGGAGGAAGGCGTGAAAAAACTCCGTCTTTGCATGAAACTTCTTCTTTTTCTTTGGAAGAATTTCATCTTGAAAAAGATCAGGGAGTGGTGTATAGTTTTTTAGATTTTTACGCGCAGTGTATAGAGGGCATCGTACAGGAGAGTGGCCTGCCCCTGCTTTCTGTTTTGTCCTGTATGGTGGATCTGTGTGAAAAGGGGCTTGCAAAAGAGGTTTTTCCCGGCCGCTTCGTGCGTGTGGAGCCGGATGGGCCTCGTCTCACAAAAATGCAGTTGTAGGTGATGTTGGATTATGGCAAAGAATTTGGTGATCGTGGAGTCGCCAACCAAGGTGAAGACGATCAAGAAGTTTCTGGGAAAAAATTATGAGGTGATGGCGTCCAACGGGCATGTCCGGGATCTGCCCAAGAGCCAGCTGGGAGTGGATCTGGAAAAGGATTACGAACCCAAGTACATTACCATCCGCGGGAAGGGGGAACTGCTTGCCGCGCTTCGGAAAGAGGCGAAGAAAGCAGACAAGGTATATCTCGCAACAGATCCCGACCGTGAGGGGGAGGCAATTTCCTGGCATCTGGTGAATGCGCTGAAGCTCCAGGATGGCTCCTTCTCACGGATTACCTTTAATGAAATTACGAAGAATGCCGTGAAAGCCTCGTTCCAGTCTCCCCGTGAGATTGATATGAAGCTGGTGGATTCCCAGCAGGCACGCAGGGTGCTGGATCGTGTGGTGGGTTACAAGATTTCGCCGATCCTCTGGGCAAAAGTGAAGCGGGGCCTTTCGGCAGGCCGCGTGCAGTCTGTGGCGCTTCGGATCATCTGTGACCGGGAGGAAGAGATTGCCGCGTTCATTCCCAGGGAGTATTTCACGCTGGAAGCGGAATTTATGCCCAAGGGGGCAAAAAAGCCGTTTCTGGCAAATTATTATGGAAAAGGGAAGAAAAAGCAGTCGATTGACAGCCGGGAAGAGCTGGATGCAATCAGGGAGGAGATCGGCAAGGCTTCGGAAGTGACGGTGGAGGGGATACGGGAAAGCTCGCGGGAGCACAAGCCGCCGCTGCCTTTTACTACCTCCACATTACAGCAGGAAGCGGTAAAGGCACTGAATTTTTCCATTTCAAAAACGATGCGGATTGCCCAGCAGCTCTATGAAGGTGTGGATATCAAAGGAAAAGGGACAGTGGGGCTGATCACGTACCTGCGTACCGATTCCATCCGGATTTCGGACGAGGCAAGGGCAGCGGCCACGGATTATATTGTCACAAACCATGGCAAGGAGTATCTGGGCAGCGGCGCGGTTTCCAAAAAGTCGAAGAAGAATGTGCAGGATGCGCATGAAGCGATCCGGCCTGCGGATGTGACGCTGCTCCCGTCAGAAGTCAAGGAGTCTTTGAGCCGGGACCAGATGCGCCTGTACCAGCTGATCTGGCGCAGGTTTCTTGCCAGCCAGATGAGCCCGTATGTCTCTGCCACCACGACGGCGCGGCTGGATGTGGGGGGACACCTGTTTACGGCATCTTCGACCCGGGAGGTCTTTGATGGCTGGCATCTGGTGTATTCCCTTGCGGACGAGGAGAAGGAAGGGAAGCTGCCGGTGATCCTGAAGCTGAAGGAAGGGGATGTGCTGTCATTGGGCAGCCTCCAGGAAAAGCAGCATTTCACGCAGCCCCCGGCGCATTTTACCGAAGCTTCGCTCGTCCATACCCTGGAGGAACTGGGGATCGGGCGGCCGAGCACCTATTCCCCGACGATTACGACGCTTGAAAAACGGCGGTACATCGGAAAGGAAGGCAGGAGCATTTTCGTCACGGAGCTTGGTGAAGTGGTGAACCATATCATGAAGGATTCCTTTCCGGAGATCGTGGACGAGCATTTCACGGCAACAATGGAAGGGCAGCTGGATGAGGTGGAAGAAGGGAATGTGGAGTGGCGGGCCATTGTCCGCGATTTTTATCCGGAGTTTGAAAAGGAACTGGACAAGGCAGAGAAGGAGCTGGAAAAGGTAGATCTTTCGGATGAAGTGACGGATGTCATCTGTGAGAACTGCGGCAGGAATATGGTGGTCAAGTATGGGCCCCATGGGAAGTTCCTTGCCTGCCCCGGCTTTCCGGAATGCAGGAATACCAAGCCGTATCTGGAGAAGATCGGGGTGCCTTGCCCGAAGTGCAGCAAGGAGCTGGTGATCCGGAAGACAAAGAAGGGGCGCAGGTTCTATGGCTGTGAGGATTATCCGGAGTGTGATTTTACGAGCTGGCAGCGGCCCGTGGAGAAGCCCTGTCCGAAGTGCGGATCCTATATGGTCATCAAAGGCAGCCATGTGGTTTGCTCGGATGCGTCCTGTGGCTATTTGGAAGACCTGGTGGAGAAAGACGGCACAAAGGCGGAAGAAAAGGTGAGTGAGGCGTAGGGAGATGCGGATAGAGCTATTGGATCGGACCAGGAAGATCGGGAAGCTTTTGCAAGGGAACGCATCCACAATTGTGGTGTTTAATGATATCTGCCAGGTGCTTTCCCAGATCCTGGAGTCGTTTGTCTGTGTTTTGAGCAAGAAGGGAAAGGTGCTTGGTGGATCCTCAGAACCTGGGGAAGGCGGGGCAGCAGGCGCGCAGTTTTCCATTCAGGGCCTTCGGATTCCTGCGGTGGGGGAATTCTGTGACGAGCTGTTTTCGGAGCGCCTGCTGGAAATCCTTTCTACCAAGGAAAATGCCAGCCTGCTGACCCTGGGCGCAGGGGAGGCGGAGGCAGAGGTATATGCGGCGATCATTACACCGGTGTTCATCGCGGGGGAGCGGCTTGGGACACTATTCATCTGCAGAGAAGGCAGGCATTATGACATTGATGACATCATACTGGCGGAATATGGCAGTACGGTTGTTGGGCTTGAAATGATCCGTGCCGTGTCTGATGAGTCCGATGAGGAGCGGCGTAAGCTGGTAGATGTCCGCTGCGCGTTATCAACGTTATCGGATTCCGAACGGGAGGCGATGCGGTCTGTTTTTGCGGAACTGGGAGGCGGGGAAGGGCTGGTTGTGGCATCGAAACTGTCGGACCGGCTGGGGATCACGCGTTCTGTCGTCGTGAACGGCCTCAAGAAACTGGAGAGCGCGGGGCTTCTGTCTTCCCGTTCTTCCGGGATGAAAGGTACACATATTATTGTATTGAACGAATTTCTGGTGGATGAAATAAAGAAATTGAAAAAATTTTGAATTTTTTTGAATTTTTTTGAATTTTTTCATTTTACTACTTGTCTTTTTCTGTTCATGAGATATAATGTATTGTACGTCTTTTTTTGCAAAAGATGAAACCAGGGGAGAGGGGGGAAACCCAATATGTTGCAGTCCAAGGATTTTGCATATATCAATGTGATGGATCGGGCACTGGACGCCAGCTGGATGCGGCAGACGGTCATTGCGAACAATCTGGCGAATGTGGATACGCCCTATTACAAGCGGGAGGATGTCCGGTTCCAGTCCATCCTGGAGGACGAGCTGACGAAGCTTCGCTATAAGAATCTGACGCAGGCGGTTCGGGATGTCGGGACACCGGAAAATGAAGCGCTGGCGTATGAGCTCTATGTGGATTCGCCAGGCTTTTCCTACCGGATCGATCACAACAATGTGGATGTGGATACGGAGAATGTGGAGCTGTCCAGTGAGGCACTGCGGTATCAGACGGTGACGACGGCTCTGAATAATGAGTTTTCGAGGTATGATACAGTGACCAGGGCATAATTGGCTTCTGGGTTGATCAGATCAAGAAGGGGGATCAGGATGGGCCTTTTCCAATCGTTTGATATCGTGGCATCGGGACTTACTGCGCAGCGGTTCCGTATGGACACCATCGCGCAGAACCTTGCAAACATCAATACGACCCACAGCGAGGATGGCGGTGATGCCTACCGCAGGAAATATGTGATCTTTGAAGAGAAGACCACGAATCTGGATTTTAAGTCTACGCTGGAAAAATACAGGAATACCTATATGGGGAACGGGGTGCGTGTGCGCTCTGTCAATACGGATTATGAGACGGATTTCGTCATGGCGTATGAACCGTCCAATCCGGATGCAGATGAGAATGGCTACGTACATTATCCCAATGTGAATACGATCACGGAGATGACGAACCTCATCGATGCGACGCGTGCATACCAGGCGAACGTGACGGTTTTTGATGCGCTGAAGTCTACGGCGCAGACCGGAATCGGGATTGGGGCAGGCGCGTAAAAAATAGTCGGAGTTCTTAATAGGGAGTAGCGAGAAAATGCAAACAGCAATCGTTCCGGCACTCGAACCGTTGAATGTCGGATATAAGACGGTTCCGCAGGATCCAGGCATCATGCCGAGGGAGTCAGAGATAGATTTTGGCACCATTTTTGATGCGGCGCGGAATCTGGTCAATGAGACGAATGATCTACAGAATAAGGCAAATTCAGAACAGCTCAAGTTTGCGCTGGGGGCTTCAGACAATGCGCATGATGTGATGGTTGCGGCCCGGAAGGCAAGCATTGCACTTCAATATACCAATGCGATCAGGTCACAGGTGGTACAAGGCTACCAGACAATCATGAATATGCAGATCTGACTGATATAGCGGAAATCCGGATCTTTGGCGTCGGGCAGAAGGGGAGTATTGCCGGGCAAAGGGGATGATGGGATCCGTCAGCTTGCGGATCGATAGAAAATGGTTGAGGAGTGGTTGGAGATATGCCGGTTTTTGTGCAAAATATTTGGAATCGTATAGTAGAATGGTGGCTGAAGTTTTCTGCCAGGCAGAAGGCCATGCTCATCAGCGCAGTGGCGGTGGTCATCATTGCGATCGGTGTCCTTGCGTATGCAGTGACCCGTCCGACGAATTTGGAACTGGTGACTGCGAATGACGCGAAGGAAGCATCCCAGATTGCGCAGTATCTGAATGAGGCGGGCATCTGGTACAAACAGACCAATGCGACGCTGACATTTACGATACATGAAGAGGATTACAACGCGGCGTGGATGCTGCTGGCGCAGAATGACATCCCTACGAATGATTACGGGTTCAAGATTGATGATGTGGTAGGCGGAAGTTTCACTACCACAGAGGCAGACAAGCAGAAAAAATGGCAGGTTTACCTGCAGGATCATCTGGAACGGGGGCTTGAGGCGCAGAACAATGTGGAAGAGGCACGGGTATCCCTGAGTATCCCGAAGGATGATGGAACGCTGCAGGCGAGCAAGGAGGATACGTCGGTATCCGTACAGCTGACTCTTTCCGATACGATGAACCATGACCAGGCAGCGGCGCTGGCAAAAGGGCTTGCGACGGCTGTGGGCAATGAGAATGCCAAGGAAGTCACGATCATTGATACGGAAGGGAATATCCTGTATTCCGGCGGAGATGAGCTGCTGATGACGGCTTCGAGCGCGGCTTCCAGCAATATGGAGGTGCGGGAGGCTGCAGAGATCTATACGAAAAACAAGGTCAAGCAGGTTCTGGCAACCAACGAGAACGGGGCGCCGGTATTCGACAATGTGCAGGCAAGTGTGACCCTGGACATCAATTTTGATAAGGTGACGGAGACCGAGTACCGGTACTGGGTCGAGGAAGGGCGTTCCGAAGGGTTCATTGACAGCCGGAGCGAGAAAAACTCTGAATCAGAAAATGATGTGGCAGGGGAGCCGGGGACGGGATCGAATGATGATACCACCTATGTGCTCAATGATAACGGAAATTCAAAATCATCTTCTTCGGAAGTCGTGGAAGACCGGTTGCCGAATGAGACGATTACCACACGGGAAGGAAATTCCGGTGCCATCAACTATGAGACTTCCTATGTTTCAGTGGTGGCAAAAAACAATATCGTTTATGACGAAGACCAGATGAAGAAGTCCGGACAGCTCCAGGGGATGACTTTTGCTGAATTCCAGGCGAAAAACTCCGAGGAAACGAAGGTTGAGGTGGATCCGGATCTGGTGACGGTTGTGTCGCGTGCGACCGGGATTCCGGAAGCGAATGTGCAGATTGTCGCCTACGACTCACCGGTGTTCCATGCATCAACCGGTGGGCGGGACTGGACAGACTGGCTGCAGATTGCCCTTGCGATCCTGATCTTCCTGCTGCTTGGGTTTGTGACCCTGATGTCTTTCCGGAAGGAGAAGGAAGAGGAAGTGGCAGAAGAGGTCTCTGTGGAGGAACTGCTCCGTGAGACCCAGGAGAATATGGATGAGCTGGACGACATTGGTTATAACGACAAATCGGAGGCTCGTGTACTGATCGAGAAATTTGTGGCGGAACGCCCGGAAGCAGTGGCGAACCTCCTTCGGAACTGGCTGAATGAAGACTGGGGAGAGTAAATATGCCGGACGAAGAAGTAAACTTAACCGGGGTACAAAAGGCAGCGATCCTTTTGATCACACTGGGACCTGAAAAATCGGCAGATATTTTCAAACATCTGAAAGAGGATGAGATCGAAGAGCTGACGCTGGAAATCGCCAATACCAGGTCGATCTCGCCTGCGATGAAAGATGCCGTCATAGACGAATTCTACCAGGTCTGCCTTGCGCAGCAGTACATCGCGGAAGGCGGGATTGGTTATGCGAAGGAACTTTTGGAGACGGCGCTCGG
>CADBTO010000222.1 GCA_902797565.1 uncultured Lachnospiraceae bacterium | reverse complement strand
TTTCTCGTCAGATTCGGAATGATCACACAAACACAGGAAGAAACGATCTGACCATCTGCTTCTTTGATAATCAGATGATGATTCGGATCTTCGATGAACTGATCCCAGGTTTTCTCAAGATGTGCATTGGACTCCGGAATCCTGTCTTCATGCAAAAACAGGTAAAGTTCAAGTAATGAATGTAAGTCTTCTTTTCTTGCTTCTCGTATCATGTTTTCTCCCATAACGAAATCTTTTTCAGTGTATGATTATATACCAGAAATTCGGAAAAAACCACAAAATAATGAGTCTTTAGACGAATTTTTGCCAGTTGATAGAAGACACTATTAACGTGCGCATTCTGCATATACTGTACTAGAACATTAGATATACAGTACACAATCTAAAAGACCGAATCGCGCATCTTAGTCTGTAGTGCCAGGTCTCCGTTCCGGGGGGAAAGTGAGATGTGAGATTTTATAAAAAAAAGAACACCGGTCTTGAAAGAAAGCAGGTTCTATGGCATAATGTCTGAAAGAGAGACAGCGAACGGTCGCAGGCGACAAAGACGAAGGAGATGAGGAAGTATGAACTATAAAGTCATTGATAAGGCGCATTATTATCGAAGCGGCGTTTTCCGTCATTTTACGGAAGACTGCAAGTGTTCCACTTCTATGACAGCGAGAATTGATGTCACGGATCTGGTGGAATATTCCAGACAGACCGGTACCAGGTTCTACATCAATTTTCTATATGTGCTTTCAAAGGTGCTGAATTCCAGAGATGACTATAAAATGGGGTATCTCTGGCAGACGCAGGAGCTGATCTGCTATGACAGCATCAATCCGATACAGTATATTTTTCATGAGGATACGGAAACCTGTACGCCGGTTTATACGATGTATACGGAAGATTATGAGGTGTTTTATCGAAATGCGGTAAACGACGCAGAGAACGCGAAGAAAACAAGGGAATACGGGCTGGATGTGATGAACCATCCGAACTGGTTTGACGCATCGTATATTTCATGGCTGTCCTATGATTCGCTGAATATTGAATTGCCGGACGGATATCTGCATTTCGCCCCGATTATCAACTGGGGGAAATACCGGGAAGAAAACGGCAGGCTGATGATGCCGGTGAGTGTTCGGCTGAATCACGCAATTGCAGATGGATTCCTGACCGCAAATGTTTACAGGCTGCTGGAAAAGGAGATGGCAGGGTTTCCCGGTTTACAGGATCGAACGTGAGGGGAGCATCCTTTTTTGCTTTCAATTTCCCTGATTCTGTGGTACACTAAGAGGAAGATGGCTGATTCGGAATGTCGGAAGGTTCCCGCAAGACGTTTGATATGGAACGAGTGCTTGATGGCTGGTTGTCAGCCTGTAAAGTGACCTTCGGATCCGAACCCGGGGATAAAGAAGAAGGATTTGTGTATATGGAGAAAAACGCGGAGCCTGTGCATCTTTTAACCAGTGTTCCGGAATGATAAAAGACAGGAGGACACATGAAAATACTGCTGGAAACAGAGCGGCTGATGATCGCTGAAATGACGATGGACATGGCGATGGATGTCCATCAGAATTCGTTGGATGAAGACACAAGAAGATTTGTGCCGGATGAAGTGTTTGAGACGCTGGAAGATGCAAAGGAAACACTGGAATTTCTGATTTCCCAGTATGGATCTGCGGCAGGTCCGCTGGTCTATGCAGTGATCACGAAAGATGGGAATCAAAATATCGGATATGTCCAGCTGGTTCCGATCGAAGACGGGAAATGGGAGATTGGATATCATGTCGCGAAGGCATATACAGGGCAGGGATATGCAACGGAAGCGGTGAAGGCGTTTCTTCCAGTGATCGCAGAGCGGGTCGGGGTAACGGAAGTGTACGGAATCCGGCTTCTGGAGAATGCTGCATCCGGACGGGTTCTGGAACACTGTGGGTTTCAGACCTTCTTTACCGGGGAAGGCGCATACCACGATGGAGTTTATGAAATAAGCAAAGGTATCTGGAAGGATTGATGTGTGATGAACTATTTTGTAGAAGGACTGCAGGGGAGCGGAAAGAGTACGCTTGTCAGGAAACTGTCTGAGAAACACCGGGACCATCGGCCTGTTTATGAGGGAGACTATTCCCCTGTTGAACTTGCATGGTGTGCCTGTATGAGTAAAGAGGAATACCAGGGGATACTTGAAAAATATCAGACAATCCAGCAGGAGATTAGAGAAAAGAGTCATGAAGAAGGCGGCCGGATCGTGGTCTGCTATACCAGGATTCTCACGGATATTCCCGGATTCCATAAGGATCTGGAGCAGTATGAAATTTATAACAACCGATTATCCCCGGAAGCCTTCCGGAATGTGATACTGGAACGTTTTTCAAATTGGAATGCCGGGAGAGGAACTGGGAATATCGGGAATATCTTTGAATGCTCCCTGTTCCAGAATATCGTGGAGGACATGATCCTGTTTCAGAATGCTTCAGATCAGGAAATCATGGACTTTTATACAGCGATCAGGGATGTGCTTGGGGACAGGGAATACCAGATTTTATATCTGTTGACAGAAGACATACCATCTAATATCAATGTGATTAGAAAAGAAAGAACGGATGACCAGGGGAAGGAAATGTGGTTCCCTTTGATGCTTGGATTTTTTAATGATTCTCCGTTTGCAAAGAAACATGGTCTGTCCGGCGAGGAAGCGATGCTTTCCCATTTTGCGCACAGGCAGGAATTAGAACTGGCAATTTGTAAAGAGATTTTTCCGGACAGATATACGGTATTGCCGTCCAAGAAATACAGGGACGCGGATGTATGAGACCGGAATGGCTGGATGTGCCCGTGAGGTGAATGAGCCCGGGAACGGCGGAAGGCGCCTGTGAGGTGGATGAGATTGATGAAATTACGGGAATTCAAAAACGATGATGCGCCGGTGATCGCCGGGTGGCTTCAATCAGAGGAAGAATTTTACAAATGGTCTGCGGACCGGTTTAATCGGTATCCTTTGTCAGGAGCAGATATTATAGAAAACTATGCGCCGCAGCTGGAAACAGGGCGGTTTTATCCGCTGGCGGCAGTGGACGGGCAGGGGAATATCCTTGGCCATTTTATCATCCGCTATCCGAATGCGGATGATGACCGTTCTGTTCGATTTGGCTTTGTGATCGTGGATCCTGCGCACAGGGGAAAAGGCTTCGGGAAGGAAATGCTCCAGCTTGGAATTGCGTATGTAAAAGAGCACCTTTCTGCTTCGCGGATTGATCTGGGGGTATTCGAGAATAACGAAGGAGCGAGGCATTGTTATGAAGCGGCAGGTTTTACACCGTATGCCAGGAGGAAGTGTGCGCTGCCAGTTGGCACATGGAATTGTATTGATATGGAGTTGTTCATCGCGTCGCTTCAGAAGTGATGCGTGAGTGGGAGGTTTGATGGAAAAATATATCGAAGGGAATAAGGCGGCATGGGAGGAAGCGTTTGATAACAGGGATGTGTCCTGGGGGGCAGATCTGGCAGAACGGATCCGGCAGGAGGACTATCCGTTTTTTAATCCGGAAACGGCAGAGGTTCTGCGGAATATGGAACTGGAAGGGAAGGTCATTGGCCAGTTTTGCTGTAACAATGGGAGAGAACTTCTTTCACTGGTAAAAAGCGGAAAAGCCGCGAAAGGGATCGGGTTTGATATTGCGGAGAATCAGGTGGCTTTTGCCAATGGGAAAGCAAATGAACTGGATCTGCCCTGTGTGTTTGAGGCTGTGAATATATATGATATTGATGACCGATACCGGGAGCAGTTTGATCTTGTACTGATTACGATCGGCGCGCTGTGCTGGTTTGATGATTTAGACCGCTTTTTTTCGGTGGTGGCAAAGTGCATGAAGCCGGGGGCTGTGATCGTGGTTAATGAGCAGCACCCCTGTACCAATATGCTTGCCACAGAGGGAGAAGAGCTGTATGATCCGGAACATAAAAGAGATTGCAAGTATTCCTATTTTGAGCATCAGTGGACCTCGAATGAAGGCATGTATTATATCACGCAGAAACAGTATCATTCCAAGACGTTTACGGATTATACGCACCCGATGTCTGAGATCGTATCCGGAATGTGCAGCAGCGGAATGGTTGTGACGGGGCTGCAGGAGTATGATTATGATATTTGCGGCGGGTTTGCAGAAATTGACCATAGCGGGTTTCCGCTTTCTATGATCATACAGGGGAAAAAGATTTGATGTCAATATGGAAAAAGGGATTGATCTGCAGCATCCTGGTCTTTTATGCAGTGGCTGTCATAGGCGTGGTTCTCCGTGCGCAAATGTTGGTGGAACTTTTGGGCGGAGTCTTGTATTTCCTGATCTTCTGCCTGTTGATGTCTGAGATCCGGTTTATGGGGCCTTACAAACTTTCCACGATCTTTATGGGTTGTGGATTTCTCTGTCTTGTAGCGGGGGATGTGGAGAGATTTGTCAACCACTATATGCTTGGGAAACAGCCCTATACCGCATTTGTCCAGATTATTTATGTTTGTCCAAGTGTTTTCTTTGGTGCGAATAAGGTTTTGTATCTGGGATACAAGCTGCGGGACCGGAGGCGGGATCGTGCACATTTGTTCGTCAATTCATTTTGTTTTGCATTGATCGGATTTGTTGTGCTGTACAAGTTTTTCGAGGATCTGGTTGGCCAGAATTGGAGCGTGGAGCAGTTTATATACCTGCTGTTCATGTTTTCGGCATTTTTTACCTGCATGATGTGCCTGCAGACCTGCATCCTTGTTGGACGGAAGAATTTTTTCCGCGTGGCGATGCTGTCTAATCTCGCAATGCTGGTTTATGAAATCATGGATATCCAGTACCTGTTTGAGGAAGCGGTGGGCAGGAATCCGAATAATAATTTCGCGGATCTTCTTTATCTCCTGCTGATCATGTTTATGGAACTGGGTATAACCTTTCAGACGGTGCGCCAGGATGTGTTTGAATTCAAGCAATGGGAATATACGCAGCGGGAGAACAGGCTGCAGCTTGGGGTCAGCCTGTTTGGAATCATCGCCGCGATTCTGCTTTCCGCTTCGGGATTTTTTGCACGTTCACAGGGACTCTATATTATCATCGTCCTGATGGCATATCTGATTATGGGTTATCTGCTTTATATTGGTGAGATCAATGAACGGCAGAATACGCTTCTGGAGGAGAAAGTGGCGGAGAAGACGCGCAAGCTTCAGGAGGCAAATCAGAAATTGGGTCTTGCCAAAGCGGCTGCGGAGGACGCGTCCAGGGCGAAAAGCGACTTCCTCGCAAATATGTCCCACGAGATTCGTACACCGATCAATACGATCCTGGGTATGGACGAGCTGATTTTGCGGGAGGCGGATGATCCGGTGCTGCGGAAATACGCGTCCAATATCCAGCGTGCAGGCAAGGCGCTTCTGTCACAGATCAGTGATGTCCTGGATTTTTCCAGGATCGAAGCGGGAAAGATGGAGCTCTTTGTGGATGAATACCGCGTGGCACTTCTGATCAGTGATCTTGTCAGTATGATGGGGGCACGCGCTGCGGAAAAGGGCTTGCAGTTCGAAACGGATATCGATCCGGAGCTTCCGGAGATTCTGCTGGGAGACAGGATGCGTTTGCAGCAGGTCATCCTGAATCTTCTGAGCAACGCGGTCAAGTATACCCGGGAGGGCAGCGTGCGGCTGTCTGTCCATTTTGAGAAACGGAAGATGGAGGAAGCGGGCATAGACCTTTGCGTGGCAGTATCTGATACCGGAATTGGCATCAAGGAGGAAGATCTGGAAAAGCTGTTTTCTGCATTTGAACGGCTGGATGAGGAGCGGAACCGGACGATCGAAGGCACAGGCCTTGGGATGAACATTGTCTGGAAGCTTCTGGGATTGATGGACAGCAGCCTGCAGGTGGAAAGCACCTATGGTGAGGGAAGTACATTTTCATTTGTGGTGCGGCAGGAAGTCCGGGACTGGACACCGGTCGGAGAAGATTGGACGGATGCGGGCGAAGTGCAGGAATATCGCAGCGGTTATCTTCCCGCGTTTCTTGCTGAAGGTGCGAAGATCCTTCTGGTTGATGATACGGAAATGAACCTGATGGTTGCAAAAGGGCTGCTCAAGAACACATGCCTGCAGATTGATACCGCATTTGACGGAAAGCAGGCGCTTGCGATGACAGAGATGACAGAATATGATGT
>CADBTO010000221.1 GCA_902797565.1 uncultured Lachnospiraceae bacterium | reverse complement strand
TGTGAGGAGGCGCATATCCGGACTTTTGTCTTAAAACAGGATAGGGAATACCAGGTGGATATCCATCTGGGCAAGGGGCGCGGGAAAGGGATTGCGGTCAATCGGGTGCCGATTAAGAAAGCAGCGCAGCTGTTCGGAATCCTGCATGTGATCCTGTTTTCTCCGGAAGACCTTTATATGATCAAGGAAGGTCCGGCTGAGCGGCGCAGGTTTTTGGACAGCGAGCTTTGCCAGCTGGACAAGGTGTACCTCTATCATATGACAATGTATAACAAGGCGCTTGGCCAGCGGAACAAGTTATTGAAAGAGATCCGCTATCAGCCTGCGCTGCAAAGTACCCTGGATGTCTGGGATGAGCAGCTTGTTTCCTACGGGGAGAAGATTATCGAGCGGCGGGAGCAATTCGTGGAAGAATTGGCACCGATCGTGCGAAGGATTCATAGCAGGCTGTCCGGGGGCAGGGAGGATGTTTCTTCGATCTATGAACCGAATGCCACAGCAGAGGCATATGCGGCGAAGCTGGCTGAAAAACGGGAAATGGATTTGCGGCATTGTACGACCTCTGTGGGGCCGCATCGGGATGATATCAAGTTTCTGGCGAAAGAGGTTGATTTGCGGCAATTCGGTTCCCAGGGCCAGCAGCGGACGCTTGCTTTGTCACTGAAGCTTTCAGAGATCGAACTGGCAGAGCGGATGATTGGGGAGAAGCCGGTGCTGCTGCTGGATGACGTGATGTCGGAACTGGATGCTGGCCGGCAGAATTATCTTTTGGAAAGTATTGGGAGCATCCAAACGGTCGTGACGTGCACAGGCATCGATGATTTTTTGAAGGAAAACTTCACGATTGGCAGAGTATTTGAAGTAGAGAATGGCAGGATTCGCACACAAACGAAAGAAAGCACACAAAGGAGTTCTTCATGATCAACAATGACAATAACAGCAAGCTGGATATGGAGCAGACACAGGAAGAGACCGATCGGGAGGGAAGAGCTGCGCTGGAAGCATTGAAGGCCGGCAGTTTGGGTGACAGTGTGGATACAGTAGATCCGGGAGCAGCTGGTGGCGACTATGGTGCAGACCAGATTCAGATTCTGGAAGGACTCCAGGCAGTTCGGAAACGTCCGGGCATGTATATCGGATCGACTTCTGAGAAGGGATTACACCACCTGGTCTATGAGATTGTGGATAACGCCGTGGACGAGGCACTTGCCGGAGTTTGCAGCCATATTATCGTGGAAATCAATCGGGATAATTCGATTACTGTCACCGAGAACGGGCGTGGGATTCCGGTCGGGATCAACCACAAGACGGGACGTCCTGCTGTGGAGGTGGTCTTTACGGTGCTCCATGCGGGCGGCAAGTTCGGCGGCGGGGGGTATAAAGTATCCGGAGGGCTGCATGGTGTTGGCGCGAGCGTAGTCAATGCGCTTTCAACATGGCTGGAAGTGGAAATATCCCATGAGGGGAAGATCTATAAGCAGCGATATGAGCGCGGGGATGTGTGTTATGACCTGAAAGAAGCCGGCACCTGCGCGCCGGAAAAGACCGGAACAAAGGTCACATTCATGCCGGATCCGACGATTTTTGAACAGACGGTCTTTGACTTCAATACACTCAAAATCCGTCTTCGGGAGACGGCGTTCCTGACGAAGAACCTGAAGATCACGCTGCGTGATTTCCGGGAATTTCCGGTGATAGAACGCGTGTTCCATTACGAAGGCGGTATCAAGGAGTTTGTGACCTATCTGAACCGCAGCAATGAAGCGCTGTATCCGCAGATTATTTACTGCGAGGGAAAAAGGGACAACGTGTATGTTGAAGTGGCGATGCAGCACAATGATTCCTATAATGAGTCCTGTTTTTCTTTTGTGAATAATATTATCACACCGGAAGGCGGCACCCATGTGTCCGGCTTCCGCAGTGCGATCACGAAGACTTTTAATAATTATGCCCGCGAAAACAAGATCCTGAAGGAGAAGGATCCTTCACTGACCGGGGATGACATCCGGGAAGGGCTGACAGCCATTATTTCCGTGAAGATCGAAGAACCCCAGTTCGAGGGGCAGACGAAGCAGAAGCTGGGGAACAGTGAGGCACGAAGTGCCGTGGATTCCGTGGTGAGTGAGCAGCTGACCTATTTTCTGGAGCAGAACCCGCAGGCGGCAAAGGCTATTTGCGAAAAATCCCTGCTGGCGCAGCGTGCCAGGGAGGCAGCGCGGAAAGCACGGAATATGACCCGGAAATCTGCACTGGAAAGCACGACACTGCCGGGCAAATTGGCGGATTGTACGGATACAAATCCGGAAAACTGTGAGATTTTCATTGTCGAGGGAGATTCCGCAGGCGGTTCGGCGAAGACAGCGCGGAGCCGGGCGACCCAGGCGATCCTGCCACTGCGCGGGAAGATTCTCAATGTGGAGAAGGCAAGGGAAGACCGGATTTATGGGAATGCGGAGATCAAAGCGATGATCACGGCATTCGGGACTGGAATCCATGAAGATTTCGATATATCGAAGCTGCGTTACCACAAGATCATTATTATGACCGATGCCGATGTGGACGGGGCGCATATTGCAACGCTGATGCTGACCTTCCTGTATCGCTTTATGCCGGAACTCATCAAGCAGGGCTATGTATATCTTGCGACACCGCCGTTATATAAACTGGAGAAACGGAACAAGGTGTGGTATGCCTATACGGATGAAGAACTGGCAGGGATTCTGAATGAAGTGGGCCGGGATTCCAGCAACAAGATCCAGCGCTACAAAGGGCTGGGGGAAATGGATGCGGACCAGTTATGGGAGACGACGATGGATCCGGATAAGCGTGTGTTGAAGCGTGTTTCTTATGATGAGGACAATCTGTCTGAAATCAATGCGGTATTTGCGACGTTGATGGGGGACAAGGTGGAACCGAGGCGGGAGTTTATTGAAGAAAACGCGAAATATGCGGAGAATATTGACACTTGAGTATTAAAATGAGTAAGTGCATTAGTGTAAAAGTGTAATAATAAACTAGTATAATAAGATAAAAGGTTAGATAATCTACAGCTGAGGATATGGCAATACAAGGAGCATGACCATATGGATGAGAATATGGAAGAGAACATGGAGCAGAATGCAGCGGGAGCGGAAGAAACAGTGGGCGCAGCAGGTGGAGAAGGTGCAGAAGAGGCTGTAGGTGCAGCAGAGCCGGCGGGTGCAGCAGGCGCAACAGGAGCAGAAGAGCCGGCGGGTGCGGCAGGCGCAGAAGAGCTGGCAGGCGCAGCAGGCGCAGAAGAGCCGGCGGGTGCAGCAGGCGCAGAAGAGCCGGTGGGTGCAGCGGGCGCAGAAGAGCCGGCAGGTGCGGCAAGCGCAGAAGAGCCGGTGGGTGCAGCGGGTGCAGGCCAGGGCACTGGAAATAGGGATGATGGAAGCCACGGCATTTCCGGAGATGGTGGGAATGGCGAAGGGGATGTGGTGGATCAGATCCAGGACGTTGACCTTCGGAAGACGATGGAGAAATCCTACATCGAGTATGCAATGAGCGTGATTGTTTCCCGTGCACTGCCGGATGTGCGGGATGGCCTCAAGCCGGTGCAGCGCAGGATCCTGTATTCCATGAGCGAGATGAATAACGGTCCGGACAAGCCGCATAGGAAATGTGCCCGTCTTGTCGGGGATACGATGGGTAAATACCATCCGCATGGTGACAGCTCGATTTATGGTGCCTTGGTAAACCTGGCACAGGAATGGAATACCCGTTATATGCTGGTGGATGGGCATGGGAATTTTGGATCGGTGGATGGTGACAGTGCTGCGGCGATGCGGTACACGGAAGCACGTTTGTCCAGAATTTCGCTGGCGATGATCGAAGATTTGGGTAAGGATACCGTTGATTTTATACCCAACTACGATGAAACAGAGAAGGAACCGGTTGTATTACCGGCACGGTTCCCTAATCTGCTAGTGAACGGGACTACTGGGATTGCAGTAGGGATGGCGACCAATATCCCGCCCCATAACCTGCGGGAGGTTATTGCAGCCGTTGTACGGATGATAGACAACCAGGTGGAGCGGGATGCGGAAACGGAAATCGATGAGTTGATCGGGATTGTCCAGGGACCGGATTTTCCGACGGGCGGGCATATCCTTGGGAAAGCAGGGATTGACCAGGCATACCGGACAGGTCGCGGAAAGATCAGAGTCCGTGCGGTTACGGAAATCGAGCCGATGAAAAACGGAAAGAACCGGATTGTGGTAACAGAATTGCCATACATGGTGAATAAGTCTCGGTTGATTGAAAATATGGCGGATCTTGTCAAGGATAAGAAACTGGACGGGATCACGGCACTTCGGGACGAATCTTCACGGGAAGGGATGCGGATTGCGATTGAGCTCCGGAAAGATGTGAACCCGACCGTGATGCTGAACCAGCTGTTTAAGCATACGCAGCTTCAGGACACCTTTGGGGTCATTATGCTGGCTTTGGTGGACAACCAGCCGAAGATCCTGAATCTGAAAGAAATGCTGGGGCAGTATCTGAACCACCAGAAGGACGTTGTGACCCGGCGGACAAAGTATGACCTGAATAAGGCACGCGAACGGGCACATATTCTGGAAGGGCTGCTGCAGGCATTGGATCATATTGACGAAGTGATCAGCATTATCCGCAGTTCCAAAGATCCGGCAGGTGCGCGTCAGGCATTGATGGATCGTTTTGGATTTTCAGAAGCGCAGGCACAGGCGATTGTGGATATGCGGCTGCGGGCGCTGACCGGTTTGGAACGGGACAAGCTTACGGCGGAGTATGACGAGCTGCAGAAGAAAATTGCGAACTGGATGGAGATCCTTGCGGATGAGAAGAAGCTGCTTCTGGTCATCAAAGAAGAGATCCAGGTGATCGCGGACAAGTACGGGGATGACCGGCGGACGACCATCGGCTTTGACGAACTGGATTTCTCAATGGAGGATCTGATTCCGGAAGCAAGCAATGTCATTACATTTACGAAGCTGGGGTATATTAAGCGAATGAGCGTGGACCATTTCAAAGCGCAGCATCGGGGCGGCAAGGGCATCAAGGGCATGGAGACGATTGAGGACGATTATGTGGTTGAAATGCTGATGACCACTTCGCATCATTACCTGATGTTCTTTACAAACCTGGGCCGGGTGTATCGGCTGAAGGTGTATGAGATTCCGGAGGCATCGCGCACGTCGCGGGGGACAGCGATTGTGAATATGATCACGCTCCAGCCGGATGAAAAGATTACTTCTATGATACCGGTCAGGGATTATGACGACGAGAGCCAGTTCCTGATCATGGTGACGCGGACCGGGATGGTGAAGCGGACGAAGCTTTCTGAATACAAGAACATTATGAAGCGCGGGCTGAATGCGATTGCCCTGAAGGAGGATGATATTCTGATTCAGGTGCGGATGGCGACGGAGGAGGACGATGTCATGCTCTTTACAAAACTGGGCATGTGCCACCGGTTCAGCCTTTCGGATGTCCGGACGATGGGAAGGATGGCGCGGGGGGTCATTGCGATGAACCTGCTGCCGGATGATATTGTGATTTCGATGCAGATGTCTTCCGAGGGAGAGTCTGTGCTGATTGTTTCAGAGGGTGGTTACGGGAAATGTACGATGATCGAGGAGTTCCCGGTACATCATCGCGGCGGCAAAGGAACGAAGTGCTACAAGATTCTGGAGAAGACCGGGAATCTGGTAGGCGTGCTGCCGGTCACTGTGGAAGACCAGGTCATGCTGATCACGACGGAAGGACAGGTTATCCGGATCAATGTCTCTGATACGAAACTGGCTTCCAGGGTAACGAGCGGCGTGAAGCTGATTGAGCTTGCAGAAGGTTCTCTTGTGGCGAGCATCGCAAAGGTCCGGACGGAGGACCGGCTCATGGAAGAGGAAGGCGAAACGGGTGAGGATGGAAAATGATTCGTGAAATAAATGTATCCGAAGTTTCGGATGCTGTTGCAAAGCTATGTGTGGATGTGAATTACGACCTGTCCCAGGATATGAAGGCGGCATTGCAGCAGGCAAAGGATGAGGAGGCTTCACCAATCGGGAAGCGCGTCCTGGAACAGCTGCAGGAAAACCTTGTGGTAGCAAAAGAAGAACAGATTCCGATCTGCCAGGATACCGGGATGGCGGTGGTCTTCCTGGAAATTGGGCAGGATGTGCATTTTGTGGGCGGTGATCTGACGGAGGCGGTCAATGCCGGTGTCCGGAAGGGGTATGTGGACGGCTATCTGCGGAAATCCGTGGTGGCGGATCCCGTGGAGCGCGTGAATACAAAGGATAATACGCCTGCCGTGCTGCATACGAAGATTGTTTCCGGGGACAAGGTACGGGTGAAGGTGGCACCGAAAGGGTTCGGAAGCGAAAATATGAGCAGGATTTTCATGCTCAAGCCTGCGCAGGGATTGGAAGGGATTCGGGAAGCGGTTCTTTCCGCTGTTTCGGATGCCGGACCGAATGCCTGCCCGCCGATGGTGGTGGGCGTGGGTGTGGGCGGTACGTTTGAAAAGGCGGCGCTTCTGGCGAAAGAGGCACTGACGCGGGAGACTGGCACTGCATCTCCGGTGGAATGGGCAGCGAAGCTGGAGCAGGAACTTCTGGAGGAAATCAACGGGCTGGGAATCGGACCGGCAGGACTGGGCGGTACGAAGACGGCTCTGGCTGTGCAGGTCAATACTTATCCGACGCATATTGCGGGGCTGCCCTGCGCAGTGAATATCTGCTGCCATGTGAACCGGCATGGGGAGATGGTGATTTAAGTTCGAAAATGAACCGCAATGCAAGGAAAAAGAGCGCACACAAAGGAGTGCTTAATCATGAAGAAAGGGTTTGTTGCAGGGGTTCTGGCGGTACTCCTGGTGTTGGGGATTATTGCATTACCGTCCCAGGTACATGAGGATGTTCGTGCTGCAGGGTGGCACAAGGATCAACGTCTGGTTGACGGAAAAGCGGTTCGCTGTGTGTCTGACCCTACCAAGGTTGTAGAACAGATCGCCCGGAACTGGGACAGTGATTCGTACAAAGGCGCAGAGCGGGCGACGGATTATGAAGAAAAGTTCCAGCTCCAGCGTGTGATTCTGAAGTGGAATGGCAGCCTGGAGGATAGCTTTGGGGCAGCTTCCTGCATTTATTATGAAAAATCCGGGGAGTATATCCTGGAGTATGAAAGTGAAAAAGAGACAAAAAACGCGTATGACAAGTTCCGGCAAATCTATGGGGCAGCGTCTGTCTCTACGGACCGGCTGATTCAGGTTTCCGGGCAGGACGCAGTTAAAATGGGCGATGCAGGGAGCGGTTCCCAGCCTGGCAGTGCAGGCGGCGCGGGAAACGGCTTCCAGCCTGGTGGTGCAGGCGGCGCGGGAAACGGCTTCCAGCCTGGTGGTGCAGGCGGCGCGGGAAGTGGTTCCCAGCCTGGTGGGACGGAGGTCGCAGCAGGAACGTCCGAGATGTCGGATTATGTATCTGTATCGAATGGGACATCGTATTTGGGGCTGGACAAGCTGAAGACGGAGGCGATGCGTGACAGTTCCCTGGGGAAAATCACGGTAGCGGTGCTGGATACCGGGCTTTCACAGAAACACGAACTGTTCGCGAACCGGACGATCTCTGAAAAGAGCCGGAGTATGATTACCGAAGGCGGGATGTTCCTGAATTTTTCCAGCTATCGGGATAATAACGGGCACGGGACGCATGTTGCAGGGGTAATTTGCGACGGGACGCCGGAACAAGTGGAGTTACTGGTCGTCAAAATCATGGATCACAATGGCATGGGCAGCCTGTATGATGCACGGATGGCAGTGGATTATGCGGTGGAAAACGGGGCGTCTGTGATTAACTGCAGTTTTGGCGGTGAAGGCTTCAAGAGGGATGAAGAGGGCGTACCGGAGATGGAGGAAAGCCTGCGCGCAGCGGTGGAAAAAGGCGTGTTGACCATCGTGGCGAGCGGGAACGGGGATGCGAATGGCGTGGCAGAAAATATTGAAGAAGTGTTATGTTATCCGGCATACAGCGACTATGTGGTTTCTGTTGGTGCGATCGGGGAAGGCGAGAAATGGATGGAATGGTCAAACTACGGGGAGTCCCTGGATTTTGTCGCGCCCGGAGAGGCCGTGCGGAGCGCATCGATTTATGGATCGAAGTTTTATGACATCAATGAAGGGACGTCGTTTGCGTCCCCGTTTGTGGCGGCGGCGGCGGCAATGGTGAAGCTGTATCATCCGGATTATTCTGCGGACGAGACGATGGAAGTGCTCGTGGAGAATGCCGTTGATGTGGAAGAAACGGGGAAAGATGTGTATACCGGTTATGGGTACATAGAACTCTCGTCTTCTAGTGAAACAGTGTACCAGAACACACCGATTGATTATTTCAACCTGCAAAGTACAGATCTGGACAATGTGGATTCAGGAAACAACGTCCAGGTGGCAGATGTTTCTATTCGTAAGGTCACGGCGGGCAGCAAGAAGTTTACTGTCATATGGCGGAAGGATACAGGAAAGGTAAGCGGCTTTCAGATTCGTTATAGCCGGAAAGCCAGTATGAAATCCGCATCGAAAAAGAAGGTCCGTTCGAGTTCTATCCGGAAAAAGACAATTTCTTCCCTTGTGTCCGGAAAGAAGTATTATGTCCAGGTGCGGGCGTATTATACGGGAACGGACGGCAGTGTCCGGTATGGAGGATGGAGCGGAAAGAAAGGGGTGCGGGTGTGAGGAAGGAGAGGAAAACAAAGGAAGAAATTTTTTAGGAAAAACCAGAAAAGATAAAGAAAAAACTTGACTTCAGAAAGATGCAGGTATATTATATGTCTACGATCAAAAAAACATAAAATGTTTTTTGTATGAGCGGGACTATGATCTGGGGAAAGGGTTGTAGAAGCGCTCTATTTTTTTTGAAAAAAGAGGCTGGATCAGTGAGGGTGTGAGTTGGAGGGGATGATGGACGTTTTCAGGACGAATATTCTTTTTGGGAAAGAACTGAGGGACTTCGTGCGTCCAATTTCTGGATTCCGGAAGCGGGAAATATTTCAAGGTTTAGAAAAATACTCCTGTCAGAAATGAACGGACGTTTCGGGCTGCAATTGCCCAGCCGGGCCTTCGTTATGCCCAGGCAAAGGCGCTGGTTCGGCAGCTTCTTTTGGAACAGGTTTTCCAGAATATATCTGCCTCTGATCGGAGCAGGATTTTTAATCGGATTTTGGATGAGATCAAAGGAAGGATGATGGAAGATATTGTCCTTTTGGAAACAAAGCTTTCTTTTCCGAAGAAAGATGTGTTCCGGTTGCAGTTTTCCATCGGAGAATTTGACATGGTGGTTGTTGATCCCGAGTCAATTACCTGCGAGATATACGAAATCAAGCATAGTATGGAAGCTGTTCCGGAGCAGTATCGACATCTCATTGATTCGAAAAAATGTGAGGATACGGCTTTTCGATTTGGTGAGGTTATCCGGAAAGGGGTGATTTACCGGGGCGGAGAAAAGCAAGAGGGAGATATTTCGTATATCAATGTGGAGGAATATTTGAAAGCATTGCCTTTAGGGGGGTGCTGAAATACAGATTGGGCAGGCGGTCAGCCTGCCCAGTGCCTTTTCCAATCGTTTCAGAAGCGGTGCGAGAGTGCCCGAATCCAGATGGACGATCTCGCCCAGTTCCTTTTCTGTCATGCCGCCATGTTCCCAGAAGACCATCATGACCACATACTGCGTATAGGTCAGGTTCAGTTCCTCCAGTGGCTTTCGATACTGCCGGACAACTTCTTTCGC